>QKCT01000040.1 GCA_003245625.1 Bacillota bacterium
ACTTCTAATTTCGATTGATACATATTCATTAAGACGGCACGATTTTTACCTGTGTAATATTGCTTAATTCGATGTAGTACAATCTCGTGATATTGAAAATACAATGCGTATTCAATATCGGAATAACGAATATCCTCTGGCAAATCGGTATAGAATCGTTCTATGACAGAAAAATATCTTGTTTCTTTTAAGGAGTCCAACAACGCTCGCATAGTCATTGCTTTGGTTACTTCCTCGATATCAAAACTAGCATGCTTTTGGAAGAACATCGGCAAGTCTCGAATCGAGCTTTCGATGCTTCCAGAAATAATCGAGCGTAAACTGGATAAGACAATTTCGATTTCTCTACGGATCATATCGAGTTCATAAAACTTTTTATCTGTTGTACTAACAAACTTTACAAGTCTTGTTAAATTATCGAAATAACTCTTTCGAATGAGATTTTCCAATTGTCCCCGGTGAACATTGTATTCATCAACATCCACCAAAGTGTTAGAGAACTTATTGTTACGCTTCAAATAACCGACGATATCGGCAACGGAATTGTATTTTAACAATTCCTCATAGTCTTCCGGTGTCAGTCGGTTTCGATAGATTGCTTTGGCTTTGGTAATAATTGCGTTTCCCGCTGCATTTGCCATAATCTATTCCTCCGTAAAGTTCTTCACGCACTCCTGGTAAATCATTTCTATCCATTCGCTTTTCTTTTCTTCATACACTTCTTGAATTTGTTGAATGGAAGCAGCTAATTCCTTCTCTGCTTTTTCTTGAGTCTTTTTTAATTCTTGGTCAACGTACTTTTTGCGCTTTGCAATCGTTTCTTTTGCTTCTGCTGCATACTGTTTGTTTAATTGTTTTCTCTGTTCGCGCAAAAAAACCGGAAGTTGATCTCTTTCCTCTTCCAGTTGTCTTACCTTTTCACGCATCTCTTTATCTAATTCCGTGACTTTTGAAATTATACTTGCCATGTTCAACACCTTCTTAATTTCATTATATCACTTTTATGATAATGATATAATAATTAATCCACTTTTTTATCGTCCTGTAAAAAAAGGAAAAGGCTCGTGTAAAGAGCCTTATTTGATAACTTTTTCAATGCTTTTCAATGTATAACTAGTACCATTCAAAGCTTCTTCAATAACTCTTTTGGAGACGAATCCTTCGTATGTGACTGCTTCCTCTTCGCGATTGACCGAAACACTTGTGATACCATATATGTTTTGGAAAATATGTTTTACTTCTTCTGCGCAACCGTTACAGCACATTCCTTCGACTATAGCTTTTTTCATATTCAATTGCCCTCCGCTATACATCCTAATTATAAACCTTTGTATATGCACTGTCAAACAAATTAACCAAAATCAAGACATGAAAACGTTCCTATTTGAATGTGTTTATTTTATCTTGAAAAAATTTTTTATTGAGTCCACTTAATGCGATATCGCAGAAATGGGCAATTCCACGACAAATCGTGAAAATTTTATGAAAATTTAATTTCGAAAAACCGCTTGACACTACAATCTCGATTAGTATATCATGAAAATTATCCAATAGGAAATGGGGAGTATAAATGCCAATCAAAATCATCAAAAGAGACAGAACAATCGTACCGTTTCGAAAGGAAAAGATCGTTCTCGCAATCTTCAAGGCAGCTACTTCCGTAGGCGGATCTGATTTTCAAAAATCAGAGGCACTAACTGATGAAGTTTGTTCCATCGCTGATCGGATGTATCCGAATGGGATTGTTGAGGTAGAAACGATTCAGGATATCGTAGAAAAAGTCCTTATCGAAAATGGTCATGCAAAGACAGCTAAGGCATTTATCCTATATCGTGAAAAAAGAAGAGCGTCCCGCGAAGCGAACGCTCTTATTGGTGCAACAATTGATATGTTTACGGAATATTTAAATGACCGCGACTGGCAAATCAACGAAAATGCCAATACTCAAAAATCCATCAATGGCTTGAATAATTATGTTCGGGAAGAATTTACAAAGAATTATTGGCTTCATGAAGTCTACCCGGAAAATATCCGAAATGCTCATCAAGAAGGAGATATCCATATCCATGATCTCGGCTTTTTCGGGCCGTATTGTGCCGGATGGGATCTCAGACAAATCATCACAACCGGATTTGGTGGAGTACCAAATAAAGTGGAATCTTCTCCTCCAAGACATTTCCGTTCCTTATTAGGACAAATCATTAATTCAACTTTCACCACTCAAGGAGAGACAGCCGGAGCACAAGCTTGGTCTTCTTTTGATACGTATCTCGCTCCATTTGTTCGCTATGATAATTTAAGTTATAAGGATGTTCGTCAAGCAATGCAAGAATTCATCTTTAACTTAAATGTTCCGACACGTGTTGGATTCCAATGTCCATTCTCTAATTTAACCTTTGACATCAAAGCGCCAAGCACGATGAAAGATCAAAACGTCATATATGCCGGTCGTCTGATGCCAGATACCTATGGAGACTTCCAAGCAGAAATGGATATGATTAATTTCGCTTTTTGCGATGTTATGATGAAGGGTGATGCAAAAGGGCGAGTGTTTACTTTCCCGATTCCAACCATTAACATAACCAAAGACTTCGAATGGGATAGTCCTGTCGTAGAGAAATTCATGGAAATCACCGCAAAATATGGTATTCCATACTTCTCCAATTATATCAATTCTGACCTTTCACCTGAAGATGCCTTGTCCATGTGTTGTCGGTTAAGACTCGACACCAGCGAACTTCGAAAACGCGGTGGTGGTCTGTTTGGATCCAACCCATTAACGGGATCCATTGGAGTCGTTACCATCAACTTACCAAGACTTGCTTACCTATCGCACTCTGAGTCCGAGTTCAAAGCAAGATTGATGGAAGCAATCGATACCGCTAAAAAGAGTTTAGAAATCAAACGAAGAATCATTGAAGAACAAACAGACAAAGGATTGTATCCATATAGTTGTTCTTACCTAAGAGACGTAAAACTCAAAAGCGGATCCTACTGGTATAATCATTTTAATACCATCGGTTTAATCGGTATGAATGAAGCTTGTCAAAATCTTTTTGGCGTTGAAACGGATCTCACAACCGAAAAAGGACAATCCTTCGCCGTAAGAACATTGAATTATATGCGCGACGTCATCAAAGATATTCAAGAAGAAACTGGTCACTACTACAATTTGGAAGCAACTCCAGCAGAAGGGACTAGTTACCGATTAGCGAAAAAAGATAAAGATAAATATCCAGATATTATTACAGCCGGAACAGAAGTCCCTTATTACACAAACTCAACTCAATTGCCGGTAGGCTTCACCGACGATATTTTTGAAACCTTAGATATGCAAGACGAATTACAATCACTCTATACCGGTGGTACAGTTCTTCATCTTTATCTGGGAGAACGAATCAAAGATACACAGACAACGAAAAATTTGATTCAAAAAGTCTTTACCAAATATAAACTTCCTTATGTATCCTTAACACCAACATTCTCCGTTTGTAATGATCATGGATATATTTCCGGTGAACATTTCACTTGTCCTACCTGTGGTAAGCCTGCCGAAGTGTACACACGCGTTGTTGGATATTTGAGACCGGTTCAGAACTTCAATCGAGGAAAAAAGGAAGAATATAAAGATAGAGTCAAGTACGTCATCAAAGAAAAAACAGAAGATATTGGAGATAAGCTTGTATGATTTTTGCGGGAATTACAAAATCATCATTACTAGATTATCCCGGAAAAATATCAATCGTTTTATACACGCCGGGCTGTAATTTTAACTGTTTTTATTGCCATAATAGGGCAATAATCGAGGATATTGACTATATTGTCCCGAATAAAGAAATTGAAGATTTATTAGAAAAACGAGTTGGTTTAATTGACGCGGTCGTCGTAACTGGCGGTGAACCGACACTTCATTATGATCTGATTCCATTCTTAAAAAAAGTAAAAAGAATGGGTTACTTAACAAAATTGGATTCGAACGGAAGTTCTCCTGAAATCATACGGAAATGTATCGAGGAAGATGTTGTAGATTACTATGCCATCGACTATAAAGCTCCAAAGAAGAGATATGCGGAAATAGCCAGATCTGAGGCTAATCCCGAAGATGTTATCACTTCAATTCAACTCTTGATTGATCATCAAAAAGACTTTGAAGTACGTACAACCGTTATTCCACAGCTTCATTTGGAGGATTTGATTGAAATGTCACAAGAATTGCCATTGATTCCTCGATATGTATTGAATCCATATCGCACTCCACAAGAGTATTTGGAGTCTGATGAGGACTTGATCGCAGTTCCTCCATACCCAGAAGATACCATCATTCAATTTGCTCAAACAATCAAATTATATCAGCCTAATGTTTTCTTGCCTTTCTAGAACAGACTTTGATCTGTTCTTTTTTTTGTAATAAAGGAACCAATCGGTCAACCATACGTTGACCACTCGTTGCTTGATTTCAGACTATGGTATTGCTAAAATATAACCAAAGAACACATTCCATAAGTAACATTATGAATGCGCAAAAACGAATGAGGTATTTATCATGAAGAAGAAATGTTTTCTATTCGCCTTGATTATAATCATTGGATTCTCTATTTCATCTTGCTCAAATCAAGAATCAACACCAATAGAATTCTTCGGTGAATTTAGTTATGGAGAATGCGTTTATATTAATCCATTATCCAGCGCGACCTTGGACTATATGACAGAAAAAAACGAAGGTCTAGGATTGATTGAAATCGAAGCCGAACTGTTTCAAATTACGTTTCAAGATGAGGAACTATCCCATCTTCAAACTCCGATTTATACTGAAACAGAGATAGATCTCTATATTAATAACGGCTTCAATATCAATATTCAAAGTTTCCTATCAACTGTAATCAAGCGAACGGACATTTACATCGGAGATGAGTATCAAGGATATTCCCTATTTACGAATACTGATACGATCTATTTAGCGCAGATCAAATATCTTGGTGAAAACAATGATTGGGCAGTTTGGAGTATCTACCAATTACAATAAAAAAATCAGTCATTCGACTGATATTTTTTTTGATGGTGGAGGGGGACGGTTTCGAACCGCCGAACCCGATGGGAGCAGATTTACAGTCTGCCGCGTTTAGCCTCTTCGCTACCCCTCCAGATGTCTGGTATTTAAATGCTATTACATTATATCAAATCAATTTATGAAAAGCAAGAATATTTTATGCGTTTTTTTGATTTGTATTCGGCCAGAAAAAGGTTTCATGATATAATTATTTGTAGGAAAATTCAAAGGAGAAATCAATTTATGAAAATCGCACTAATCGCACATGACAAAATGAAACCGGAAATGATTGAATTCGCCAGAAAATATAAGGACCTCCTGAAGAATCATGAATTGGTCGCAACTGGAACGACTGGACACAAGATTATTGCAGCCACAGGCCTTAACATCAAATGTTTCCGTTCTGGACCTCTTGGTGGTGATCAAGAGATTGGTTCAAGAGTTGCAAACGGAGAAATCGATATGATCTTTTTCTTCCGAGATCCACTAACTGCTCAACCCCATGAACCGGATGTGAGTGCATTATTACGTCTATCCGACGTCTACAAGATACCACTTGCTACCAATATATCAACCGCAGAACATATTATTCACAAATTAGATTAAAACAAGCTGATTCCTCAGCTTGTTTTTTTATTCAATATAATCATTGGAATGGACATCTCATCTACAGTCAAGCCTGCGTGTTGCGCTTTGAATGCACGCTTCGAATTCACAAGTTTAAACGAATATTTGTCAATTGCGACCGAGAAATAATCACCTAAGAACTCTCTTAATTTTGGATGTTCTTTTGCATCTCCCAGATATTTCGTATTCAAGAAATCTTCTGATTTATAGAGCATGAACCATTCTCCAAAATGCTTATTAAAAGATGAAACGAATTGTTCTTCCATCCCTTCTTTGATAAAGAATGCCGTTGCTCTCGCTTCAACAGAAGGTTGGTGCTTGAACGTATCAACCACATCGCTATAATTCCATAATTCTACTTCTTCAATATCAATTTGACCATGATCTGCCGTCATGATGACCAATGTATCATCATCGAGGTCATCGACAAATGCTTGAACATCTTGATTGATTTGAGTCAAATGCTCGTGTATTTCTGTAGAAGTTGTACCATATTTATGTAAGTAGGTGTCTACTTTATCCCAATAAGCATAGATGAAGTGCTTTCCTTCTTTTTTCGTTTCGTTCACAACTGTATTGCAAACATCTTTAAACGTCTTATGTTCTGGTACTCGAAACTCTGGAAAGATCTCCGCGGTTGATACATCAGAATTATAACGCTCAATCAATTCATAAATCTTTGTAACTGGAACATAACGTTCACTAACGTTATAATCAAATTCAACTGTTTCGTCATAGAAATCTTTGTTAAAGAAGAAAATAATCGATTTTTCTTCTTCTTTTACATATTGGAGCCAGCCAATCCAACCGGTTGAAACCGGTGGTTGTCCCGTTAAAGCACTCGTGGTTGCTGAAACAGTCGTAGAAGGAAAGACCGTTGTCAATTCTTCATCTTGGTGTTGAATCAAATACGAGGTAACATCGGAATGCTTCTCAAGGATTTTGGATCCCATTGCATCCACTAAAAAGAGTACAACATTTCGATACCCTTTCTTTAGTTCTTTCTCTAGACTTTCAATACTAGAGAATTCTGTTGGTACATTGTAATGCTTTAGTATCGTGGTAGTAATATTCATGAGTGAGTGTTTGTAATCTGGAATAATAATGTGCTTCATCTTTTCCTCCTAATATGCGGAACGTGTCACTCTAATTCTAGGTGTAAACTTCACTTTTGTATATAATAGCCAACCAACACCGGCGGCAAGAATGTTGCTAGCTAACATGGAATACCACACGCCTAGTGGACCCCAATCTGTAAAATGCATTGTTAACAAAACGAATGGTAATCGGAATATCCACAATCTGACTACAGCTAATATCAAGGAAAAATGCGTATCTCCACTTCCTTGGAATGTAGATAAATATGCTTGGAACAAAGCCATGAGTGGTAATCCAATTCCAATATAGAACATATATTGAATTGCATATGGAATTGTACTCGCATCATGACTAAACCACCCAACAATAAATCGACTGAACGGCAATAAGATTGCTATCCCTACCGTCATCATGATAACACTAATCGAAATTCCTTCTTGAACCGATCGCTTGGCTCTTGGTATATTCCCTGCACCAATGTTTTGGGCAACATAAATAGCAATGATTGAAGTAATCGAGGACACCGGAAACATCACTAACGATGTAATTCTATTTCCAATAAAGAAAGCAGCGGCGATATTCTCTCCATAGGAATAAATCAAACTATTCAGAATCACAAAACCTACTGCCTGTAACGATTGACCGGCAGACGCAGGCAAAGCAACGCGAACAACTTTGTCGATAATAGAATAGTTCAGATACTTCATTTTAAAGGTTACTTGAATTCCGCTTCTCGCATGAATAAAGTAATAGACCATAATCGGTAACATGACCCATTGACCGATTAAAGTCGCAATTGCGGCACCAGTAATTCCAAGCTGATAAACTAAAATCAGAAGAGCAGTCAGAGCGATATTGATTGCTATCGCTATGGAGTTAATCACAACTGGTGTTGTGGTATCCCCCGTAGCCCTTCGAATCGCTTGAAAAGCAAACATTAAAAAAACAACCGGTAATTCAAAACTGCGTATTCGTAGATAAGTGGTTGCATAATCCAAAACGTCACCATCAACACCCATTAGGCGAAGGATAAGTTTAGCAAAAAGGAAAACAACCAAAGTGAACAAAACCCCTAGAATGATCGACAGGTAAGCAGAATTTGTTGCGAACTTCTTTGCACTCTCATAATCTTCTTTTCCAATAAACTGACCAATCAAACCGTTACTTGCGACCGACAAACCTAAACCAATTGAAATAAAGATAAAAAAGATTGGCCAGGTTAAACCTATGGCTGCTTGCATTTGGGTCGCTACCGTTTGATCAGGCATCATGCCGATGAACATTGTATCGACAATATCATGAAGAGTCTTTAATATATTTGCCAAAAATACCGGAAAGGCTAAAATAATTAAACCTTTCCAAATTGGATTTTCCTGTAAGATTAACTTTGATTTCTGCAATACTTTTGAGTCCAAAATATACCCCTTAAAACGAAAAAGAAAAGCGCACATTTGCTTGTGCGCCGATCATGCATGCAATGGTGCCGAAAGCAGGAATTGAACCCGCAACCTACTGATTACAAGTCAGTTGCTCTACCTGGTTGAGCTATTTCGGCATGGTGGAGGTTGACGGGCTCGAACCGCCGACCCTCTGCTTGTAAGGCAGATGCTCTCCCAGCTGAGCTAAACCTCCGAATTGATATGCATTACAATTTTACTATTACTACTAGTGATTGTCAAGCAAAAAATTTAGAATTATCGAATTTTTTAGATGAGCTGATAAATGCAGCTTTATCGCCAAATAACAACTCCTTTTCCACCTTGGTTTTTAGGCTGTTTCTTGTAACATCTTAGAGAAAATCGTCAAGATCAATAAATCTGCACTACCGCCAAAACTCAAATTATTATCTAGGCAATATTGATTCAGTGATTCGATATCTTGATTCCCACCAAAAAGGTAAGCTTTAAATCGTTGTTTCACCTCATAGTACTTTTGAAGCGAACCACATCTTTTCAATAACACGGTGTCTTCGCATTGAGAGATCAAAAACATCAATGTCCTTAATCTACTTTCCTCGGACAAGTCTCTCAAATAAGATCGACTTTTCTGAACGCTTTGGAATCCAGAAGCAGCTTCCCCTCGCGCACCTTTGATATGATACATTTCAAAGGATAGGAATCCAAAGGTGTTTTCTTTCGAATTGAAATCTTCCAAAACAGAAGCGGAAATCTTCTTTGCAACAACAAATAATTGGTTAACTCCTAGATTATTATACAATATATTTCCGTATGCTGTAACCAAAATGCCTAAATTGAATATCAAACCTTTATATGCATTGATATTCGATGTGACAATATCCATTGCCTTTTCTGCCTTCAAACCAATCCTACGGATGAGATTAAAAATATCTTGATATGTTTGACTAGAATATCCTATTTGGAACATATCGATAAAAAAAGGTAAGATTGCATCTTTCGCTTTTTGCATCAGTTGATAATCCATATCGTTATGTGAACCGTTAGTATATGGAGTAACCAATCCAAATTTGGGATGAAGGTCAAGTTCCATCATCATAGATTGATTCAGGGTTTGACGCAACTCTTCTTTCAAGACACTCAAAACGGTATTCTCGATATACTCAACCAAATCATTTTCCGTATGATTTTTTTCTCTTGCACAGACAAAAGCGTCCTTATCGCAGAGATAACATTTCCTCATAAAACCTCTGGATAGTGATTTTTCACCATCAAACACATCTAAATCTATGAAGCGCCCTAATAAATCACTTGTTTCTAAATCAATTAGATGCTTTTTTAGTTCAGTAGGGTGGGTGTTAGATCCCAACAAATAATATGGTCCATCAGCCCCATCACAAAGCTCTTTCAATCCATATAATTCCGCCGAGATACGATGTAGAAAGCGATTGATCAATATATAACAAATACGGTGTTGTTTTTCAACACCAGGAAAATTCGTTTTTACCGTAATTACGGCCTTAAACGACGTTTTCAATTTTTTAATTTTTTCAGCTCTAAATTCTCTAGCTGCGAGAATTTTGTCAATATTGAGTGACATTTTCCGTTCCTTAGTCTAAAAAATTACTGCTTTTTTTGCTATTGATAGAATCCTGAATGATTTGATTCCTAATAATAATAACAAGGTCAAAATGAAGACTTGACCTTGTATAAACAATCAATGATTGTACCATCTCGATACTCTACATATCCGATGACTTCATCGCTTTGATGTATTGGTTTTGGAACACCTGTGATTTGATGCGCTATATGATATAAATCTTCTATCGAAAAAATAGGTAAATCGCTAGATTTAAGGCTTTCTATCAAATCTACCCTTTTTGGATTAATTGCTAAGCCTCGTTCCGTTACCAAGATGTCAATGTCACTTCCGGGCGTAGTAACTGTCATAACGTGGTCTTTAATGATAGGTATACGTGATTTCACCAATGGTGAAATAATGATTGTGACCCCTGCCCCATATGCGATATCGGCATGTCCACCACTACCGCCAATGATGTTTCCGAGGGAATCGGTTGTTACATTGACATTAAAGTCCAAATCAATCTCCGTGGCACCGAGAATTACAAATGAAAGCTGATTGCAAATTGGATTATTTTCATATGGATTCCCATACTCTGAAGCTGACATCGCTTTATGATTTGGATTAGAATGATAGGATTTTACCGCTTCTAAATCAAAACACTGTACATCATATAACTCTTTAAACAGCCCCTGATTTAGCATTTCAACGTAGTTTGCAGTAATTCCTCCAGATGCAAAACTACCAATGATATTCTTTTGCTTCATAATTTCTTCTACGTGTTTTACAACCGCCAATGAAATTTTACCCGCTCCGGTTTGCATTGAGAATTTATCTTGAATGAGTCCTAATTGATTTAGTACGTTTGCACAATCTTTTGCGATTTTTTGACCGATTGGATCTCTTGTTACCTGTGTAGTACCAGATACAATCCCATTTGCATCCCCAATAGATTCAATGACTATAACAGCGTCAACATACTGACCATCCAGTTGATAATGATCCAGATTATCCACGAGTGTATCGGTTACCAAAACAACTTTGGATGCATATTCCAAATCACTAATTGCATAGCCCAAGGTTCCGCAGGCGGATTTCCCAAATGATCCATCCCCATTTCCAAATCGATCAACAACTGGGCAGGCAATAAAAGCTACATCAATTTTTAATTCTCCACTCTCAATGGATCTTGCTCTACCACCGTGAGTATTCATAATCAATTTGTCTTCAAGGAATCCTTGACCGATGATATTTGCAACTTCTCCGTTGATATAGTTTGTATGAATTTTTGTTATGTTCTTATTCTTAATTAAATCCACCATATTAGTGTAACTTGGAAAAATAGAACTTGGAGCGAAATGGATTTGTTTTAAATCTCTTGTTCGAATCACATCACAAACCTTCTGTATGATTTGATCTCCATTCCTTAAATGGTGATGAAAGGATAGACATTGACCTGATGTGATTCGGAAGTGATCAAACGCAGAATCAATATTATTCAAAAAAACAGTATTAGACTGTTTTTGTTTTTTTTGTATGAATGTTCGTTTTTTGGTTTGAAAGGATTCGCTGCTTTCAAATGCAGGTAGTCCATCT
>QKCT01000068.1 GCA_003245625.1 Bacillota bacterium
ATTCAATTCTTTTTGTTTGAACCTTTGATATATAATGCAAAAAGATGGAATTGCAATTCTTGGAGTGCTATAATGAAGACGAAAAGAGGCTTTCTTATGAACACTACAAAGAAAACAACTTCCAACAACAATCAAGTTGATGTCACAAAACGAAAAGGATTCTTTCGAAAACTATTAGCCTTTACCGGCCCTGCATATCTAGTCAGCGTTGGCTATATGGATCCAGGTAACTGGGCAACTGATATCGCCGGTGGTAGTCAATTTGGATATAAGTTAATCTGGATCATATTATTATCGAATATCATGGCGATTCTATTTCAAAGTTTAGCTTCAAGACTTGGCATTGTTTCCGGAAAAGACTTAGCACAAGCCTCTAGTTCTCATTATCCAAAACCAATCAATTTCATCCTTTGGATTATGTCCGAGATAGCAATCATATCAACTGATATCGCGGAACTATTGGGAACAGCTATTGGAATTAGTTTGATTTTTAAAGTTCCAATTCTATGGGGTGTTGTCATCACCGGATTTGATACTTTGATTTTACTCGTTATCAACAAACTAGGAATTCGAAAGATGGAAGCTTTTATCATTCTTTTGATCTTTATCATTGGTGCTAGTTTCTTAGCAGAGATTATCATTTCAAAACCAGATTATCAAAACATTCTTTCCGGGTTTGTTCCATCGATACCAAATTCCACTGCTTTATATATCGGAATTGGTATTATTGGCGCGACCATCATGCCTCATAATCTCTATCTCCATTCTTCTTTGGTCCAAACCCGGAAATTCAATCGCGATAAAGCTGGTTTAGAACAAGCCATCAAATTCAACATGGTCGATTCCGTTGTAGCGTTGAACTTGGCATTCTTGGTCAACGCAGCGATTTTGATTGTTGCGGCAGCGGTTTTTTATGAATCAGGGAACACCAATGTTGGCGATATTATCGTTGCCGATCAAATGCTTCAACCGATTTTAGGATCCAAATTGGCACCGATTTTGTTTGGTATTGCATTGATCGCAGCCGGTCAATCCTCTACGATTACTGGAACATATGCAGGTCAAGTTGTCATGGAAGGATATATCCATTTAAGACTTCAACCTTGGGTGAGACGATTGATTACCAGATTAATCGCAATCATTCCAGCGTTACTTGTCATCATCTATTATGGAGAATCTGCCAGTGCCGGATTATTAATTCTAAGTCAAGTGATTTTATCTTTGCAACTTAGTTTTGCGGTCGTACCATTGATTCACTTTGTTAGTTCCAAAGTATTCATGAAAGAATATGCGATTAAAATCAAAATGCGTATTATCGCCTGGTTCTTAGCTGCGGTAATCATGGGTCTTAATATCGTTCTCGTCTATCAAAGTCTGGTAGACTGGTTCGACGATGGGATCAATTCTATTCTGTATACTTTTATCATTCTAGTGATTGTTGGTTTGATTGGATTATTGGTCTATATTATTGTAGAACCATTCCTTAAGATTTTACGAAAACCAAAGACAGTCTCCATCCACCATCTCGATGATATGCCAGAAATCGTTCATGTTGAACCTTATCAAAATATCGCTTTAGCCTTGGATTTCAGTCCTAGTGATAGTTCGATCTTGTCTCACACATTGCATTTATCGAATTTCGATACCAGAATCGTTTTGATTCATATTGTAGAGAGTGCAGGGGCAACCATCTATGGGGAAGAAATCAATGACCAAGAAACATTGATTGATACCAATCTATTAGAAACATACGCAACGAAACTTCGAACGATGGGCTATAAAAATGTCGTAACGAAAATCGGGTTTGGAAAACCAACCAATTTACTCCCAAAATTCATCAACGAAGAACAGGTCGACCTCGCTGTATTTGGAGCGCATGGTCACGCCGGATTCAAAGATCTTGTCTTCGGTAGTGTATTCGATCGAGTGAAGCATCGAATTAAGGTTCCAATACTCGTCGCAAAATAAAAAAAGAGGAAGGCGAAAGCCTTCCTTTGTTATTGAATAAACGCTAAAATCTCAGCTGCCAATTTATCTGGAACATCGACCAAAGGACTATGTCCAGAATTTGCCAATTTGACTTTCTTGCAGTTGGATAATGCATGTACTGTTTCGTCTACCATATATTCCAAAACGACGATATCACTTTCACTCCAGAAGGAAATCACCGGACAAATTACTTCTTTGATGGTTTCATCCCCTTCTGTCACTCCGTTGAATGAATCGGACATATTAAATCTTGTCAAAGCCCAATCCACATCAACCAAGCAACGTTCTTTCATTGTTTCTGCTAGATACAACTCATCATCTTCAACCGTTGGTTTATTGACGGTGTAAATCAATTGATCCCATACAGCTTTCATATAAGGAGTTGCTCCACTGTTAAAGATATTGACCATAGAAGCGACTTGAACAGGATCTTGGGCAACTTCTTCTTTGGTTGCATAATAAGAACCTACGATAGGTGCTCCGGCAGCGTCTTTCTTGAAGATTGGATAACCGCGATAAGAACAAGCTTCAATCAAAATAACATTTTTCACTTCATCCGGTCGTTTCGCAGCCATCTTCAACACGACTCCACCACCTGTAGACCAACCAGCTAAATGATATTCATGGATATTCAGTTCGTCTAATAAGAGCAACAAGTCATCTGCCAACTCTTCCAAATCGTTAAATTCGTTTACATAAGAGGAATCTCCGAATCCTCTCATATCCGGTGCGATAATACGATATTGATCTTGGAATCGTTCAATCAAAGGTTTGTAGTGGATTCCACTGCTCATATTACCATGAACCAATACCATCACTTCCTCGCCTTTCCCTAAATCCAAATAAGCGAGTGTTTCTTTGTTTTTCAGTGTAATGAATTTCTTTTCCATATAGACCTCCTAGGGTATGAATTTATATTCATGCTAATTTTATTTTATTCTCTCAAAAGAGCTGTGTCAAGTAAAGCGATAAAAACAAAAGAACATCTGATTCAAGACTCATATTCTATTCACAATATCTTCATAGATAAATAACGAACAAAGATATCCTCGCAGTATTTTCGCATATCTTGTTCTTGCTGATAGGGATAGGCAAAATTCAATTCTTTGGCAATAAATGTTCCGACTTGATGAACGAGATCAAAGAGTTTTAGTAACACCTTGGCTGTTTCTTCTTTGTTACTGGTCGTATACGTTTCTAGCAACAAATCTCTTGTTTCTTTGTCTAAGTAGCTATGATAGTATCTTCCCATTAATCCTGGGTTTACTTGAAAATCAAACTTCACTCCTAAATACCAATCCAACAACGGTTTGATTTTGTTGGATTTCAAATCGGCGTCGATATGTTTTGCGAAGAAAATCTCATCTCTAGCCAAAGCCTTCGCCACATAAGACGTATCATAAAAGAAGGTTTGAATCCGCTCTAGAAATTCTTCTTGTGTTGGTTGTTTCACATAGAACTTGCGTTCATCACTAACTTCTGGAAGGGGAATGATGTTATCTTTATCGACATAAATTCGATACAATGGCATCTCATTCGCATATTTTCCTAATGCGATGGATTGAAATCCAAAATCAATTTTAAAGCCATCGTCATAGATGGTAAGTCTTGTATACCATTTCTGATTATCATGAGACAATCCTTCATCATGAAACCAAGAAATCGGTTTTCCAAAGCGATTTTTCCAGTCAACTTTTTCTATAAATGGAGTGACATCCTTCACAAAAAATAAAGGATCTAAGTCACTAAAATCATCCAATTCTACATTCTTATTGACAAAAGAGCCTTGTAACACAAGGGCTCTAATGTTTTCATCTTCTTCTGCAAATTGAATGAGTTGTTCTAAAACGTTATTCCGGTCTCTCATTGTTTACCTGACTATAATAAAGGTCATAGATCAGAGCTTGTTTTGGGTGAGTTGGATGTAATGCAATATCGACAACTGCATTCTTCTCAATGTGCTTAGTTCCTTGATTGTAGTTCATCAAAACATACTTACGGAACATTTCCCCTTTATGGCTGTACTCAAATTTCACGACTTTGGACCCGCGATAATAACTCGTTTTCAAAATCGTTGCTTTTTCAAATACAACATCCGTCATAAATTTTTTGAACATTAGATAACGAAAGCCAATAAATACAACACAAAACAAAATCGCGACCAAAGGCCAAATATAGTAAACCAAAACTGGGTTCTTGACTAAGATAAAAATCTCAATCCCAATCGCAATCAAAATATAGACGATTGCAATTCGATAAAATGCATCGTTTTTCAAACTCTTCTTAAAATCGTACATCATTATCCCTTCTTTCTATATTCTTCTTCTAATATGGCAAAGAACAATTCATCCCACCACTCTTGGAGTCGTTCTACATAAATACATTTTTGAAAGAATCCTTCCAAACGCATTCCGCTTTTCTCACAGATACGTTTGGATGCGATGTTTTCCGGTTGACAAGTCGCAACGATGCGATGAGCTTTCTTCTCTTCAAAGGCATGTCGAATCACTTCTTTTGCAAGTGATGAAATAATCCCTTGATTCTGATATGCTTCATTCAATACCCATCCTATTTCATAGGTATCGACCATGAACCAGTTATGATAAACAAAATGTCCTATCACTTTTTCAGAAGACTTCTCGACGATCGCAAAGATATCTTCTGTCTTTTGCAGTAAGTCTTTGATTTTTTCATCACCCAAAACCCCGTGATCAAAAAAATGCATGGTCCTAGGATTTGTCAAGTACTCTTTCATCTCTTCAAAATCTGTCTCCTGAACCATTCTAAGATAGACCCTATTCGTTTGTATCATCATTTCTTCTTCGCTCTCGGATGAGTGTTTAAGTACTCTGATTTCAATTTTTCTTTCGATACCTTGGTATAAATTTGCGTTGTGGATAACGATTCATGTCCAAGCAATTCTTGAACCACTCGTAAATCCACTCCGTTATTAATGAGATGTGTCGCAAAGGAATGTCGGAAGGAGTGAGGAGAGATTTTTAAAGTCGATGCTTGCCGATTTAACTCGTCTTCCAATACCTTGTTAACTCCACGGTTTGACAATGCCATTCCTCTGTAGTTCAAAAAGAGATAATCCGATGATTCTGGATTCTTCAATGCCAAATTCGCTCTCGCTTGCATCAAATAGGATTGAATCGTACTGATTGCCATATCATGAATTGGAACAATTCGTTCTTTGGATCCTTTTCCAAAGACCTTGACGGTTTTACTGAGAAAATCAAAATCATTCAATTTTAAATCGACTAATTCCTGAGCGCGCAATCCGCAGCCATAAAGCAATTCGAAGATAGCTCGATTTCGGATTCCTAAATCCGTCGTCGTATCGATTTGATCGAGAAAATCAATCATTTCTCTCGGATAGATAAACTTCGGTAATTTTCTCGTTACCTTTGGTAATACAACAAATTCGAAAGGATTATCCATCAACATTTCTTCCTCAATCAAAAAATCATAAAAACTTCGAACCGCACTGATTTTTCGAAGAATGGATTTTGGTGTATATTGATTGTATAAATACGAAACATAGAATTTTGCGACTCGGTTTGAAACCGATAATAAATCGCCCAATTCTTCTTGTTCTAAAAAGCGTACCAAATTGTTTATGTCATTGGTGTAGGATTTGATGGTACTTTCAGAGTATTGTCTTTGATACAAAAGGTAATCCTGATACATAAGGATGATTTCAAGATTCGTCAATCAAATCACTTCCTATTCAATCAAACCATGGGTGAAATCCATCGTTTGAGACAAATATATTATATCACAACGGTTCATTTTTTCGCCAATTTCATTGATCTTGGGATAAAAAAAGCATACCGAAATCGATACGCTTGTTTTTCTTTTATTCCAATATTTTCTGTTCGATCAATTGATCAATCGCTTCTAGACTTCTCTTCACATACAATTCTTTTCTCATTTTTTTGGAATGCTTATACCCTAATTCCGGAAAAATACCAAAATTCGTATTCATCGGTTGAAAGTATTTCTCTTCCGCGGAAGCGATATAATAACTTTGAGATCCCAAGGCGGTATTATGAGAGAATTCAACCAATTCCTTTCCCAGTGCGAATCTTGCCATATTGATTCCCGCAATCAACCCGGACCCGATCGATTCCACATATCCTTCCACTCCACTAAACTGACCGGCAAAGAAGATATTCGGATTCTGTTTGGATTGATAGAAGGAATTAATCGCCTTTGGAGCGTTGATAAACGAATTTCGATGCATAATTCCATAGCGCACGATATTGGCATTCTCGAGTCCCGGAATCATCCGGATGAGTCGTTTTTGTTCCGGAAAAGTTAGATGTGTTTGAAATCCTACGATATTAAACAGACTCTTTCTTAAATTATCTTGGCGAAGTTGAACCACAGCGTATGGTCTAGGTCCGTCATCTTTGGCAAGACCGACCGGCTTCATCGGTCCGTATAGAAGCGTTTGTTCTCCGCGTTTTGCCATTTCTTCAAATGGCATGCAGCCTTCAAAGACCTTCATTTCAAATTCCTTGATCGGAGCTGTCTTCGCCGTAATCAATTCCTGATACCAAGCATCATATTGCTCTTTCGTCATCGGACAATTGATATAATCCGGGGTTCCCTTATCGTATCTGCTTTTGAAATAGGCAATATCCATATTGATGGAATCAAATTCCACGATCGGAGCGATGGCATCATAAAAATAAAGCGTATCTTCTCCTAAGAATGCCTTGATCTCTTCCATCAAGGATGGACTAGTCAATGGACCGGTCGCAATAATGGTATATTGGCTGAAGTCGATTGTTTTGACTTCTTCTTGATGGATATGAATCAAAGGATTTTGTTCCAACTCATTGGTTATATATTCAGAAAACAAATCTCGATCCACCGCAAGCGCGCTCCCGGCAGGAACAGCGAATTGATCTGCGGCTCGAATGACTAAGGAATCCAATCTTCTCAATTCTTCCTTCATCAGTCCGGCAGCGTTATGGATGTCATTGGAACGCAAACTATTCGAACAAACCAATTCCGCAAACAAGTCACTGGATTGGACTTCGTTTTTTTGGAATCTCTTCTTTTCATAAAGATGGACTTCTATCCCTCTTTTTGCCAATTGATAAGCCGCTTCCGATCCCGCTAGACCAGCTCCAATAACATTTACCTGTACTTTCAAACTAACACATCCTTACTCACAAACCATTATATCATAAACCCAATACTTCGCCATTGAAAAAGGTAGCCGAAGCTACCTTGTTTCACTCTACTTGAATTTCAATCACATTATATCCTAAAACACTCAGTGTAATATCATCTCCAACAGTTAGTCCGGTAAAATATGCCATCTCACTATCGGTGAAATTCGAAACATTGATCTTATATCGATTCAGATTATCGAGTTCGACCCAATAAATGGTATTTCCGTTCACAACATAGGAATCGATTTCTGTTATCGTTCCGCTAATATCTTCCGTCACACCAGTACTGACTTGACTTAATTCGACCAAATAACTGTTATAAGCTTCCGTTTTAGAGTTTTCCGAAATACTATACAACTCTAAATCCTGTACCGATATAAAGACATAACGCAAGATTCTTCCATCTTCCCCTTTAATCACAATAAAGTAAGTTGGAACATCTTGAACATTGATTGGAATTGGGAAAGAAGTCGAGATATTATTTTGAGGCAATAGCGTTAGAACTTTGTTCATTGCCGCATCTTCCGTAGCCCCAGGGAAACGGAATAGTTTTGTTTCCTTGGTTTTCATCCCCATATAAACGAACCCAATCGTTGACTCATCATTTCCAGCACTGGTAAGACCCGTGAAGTAATATAATTCTCCTTCATGCATGATTACTCTCGTACCGGATGATGTTTGTAATACTCCTTTTTGGGCAAAGATAGAATTCAACCATCCCTCTTGTAATGAGCCCCAATAATTCAGTTGTTCGAACAATAACGAATTTGGATATACCGATTCGACCCAATCCGGTTCTTCTCCCGGACTATAGATTTGTA
Organism: Bacillota bacterium; assembly: GCA_003245625.1. GTDB lineage: Bacteria > Bacillota_I > Bacilli_A > Izemoplasmatales > Hujiaoplasmataceae > 4572-104. The sequence continues at coordinate 8,003 of QKCT01000068.1, forward strand.
TATCTCCATTCACCGCATTCACCACTGCGATCTTATTAATCTTATTCCCGCCGTTGATAAAAATCGTAGGTAGAGAATACTGTAACACATAATATGGTACTCCCG
>QKCT01000103.1 GCA_003245625.1 Bacillota bacterium
TAGGGTGCCAAATGGATTTGCCTCAACAAACTTTCGGTGCCCATTGTATTTCCTTGGTCAATTCCAAGCGTGGTACCTCCATCACCGAAAAAATGTTTCGCAGTCGCACTAACGCCATTTTCTTCGAATCCAAGAATTGCGGATCGCGTTAAGTTTTCGTGAATAAGAGGATTCTCGCTATATCCTTCATAGGTTCTTCCCCATCTGATATCTTGCACCACAGATAATGCCGGTGCAAAAGTCCAGGTCACTCCGGTTACCAGCATTTCTTCTGCAGTTGCTTGAGAAATATCATAGACCAAGGAAGCATCGTTTGCCATTCCTAATCCAATGTTATGAGGAAAAATAGTAGCGCCATATAAATTGTTATTTCCGTGGACGGCGTCAATTCCGTAGAGTATTGGAATTCCTGCAGTCGAATTCATCGCTGCTTCTTGATAATCATAAACCATTTGGTACCAAGTATCTGTATTGTTATCGAAGGAGCTTGGATGCGATCCACCACCTGATAAAATGGAGCCAATGCCGATTTCTTCTACTTGTGTTGGAGAAATCGTGCTACGCTCCGCTTGAACCATTTGAGCTGCTTTTTGAGTCATGGTCATCGCATTTAATAAAGCTCTTATAAAATCTTCTTCTGTTGTAATATCTTTAGAAGTCATCAACGTGGATGTCAAAGTAGACATCGTTGTATAATCGATTGTTGTTTCGGTAGTCGTTGAAGATGAAGTTGTATCGAATGTTGTGGAGGAATCGACACAACCAATCAATGCCATCAAAACAAGAAAGATTGTTCCTAAAAGTACTGTTTTTTTCACATCTGGCCTCTTTTCTTTTTCTTTCTATTATACCATAGGAATACAAGAGTCAGAGGATTTCTAACGTTTTCGAAAAAAAGGTGTTTTTTTTAATTAGTATACTAATTAGGTGGGAATGAAATCACTTTCATGACTTTTATGGTTGACTTTGTACGCAAATTCTCATACAATGGAACTCGTAAAAAAACTTCATCAAAACTTTAGAGGTAGCGATGCGGATGAGTAACAAGTGGAGTCGGCAGACTTTGAAACTTGTGAAAGGCAACCATCGCCGAATGCATTGACTGGCAAGTCAAGCGCATGGGGTTACTGGAAACACCTGTAACACTCCTATCTTAGATAGAGGCGCTAAGTGAGTATCCTATTGATATTAAGCGTCTTGATGGACGCTTTTTTTACGCAAAAAATTTATCAGGAGGATAAGAGAGATGAAAAGAGTTTTAATGTTAATGATGGCTGTAATGTCGCTGTTCTTTATCGTATCATGCCAAAGCAACGACAATATGCCAGTAGATGAGGATACTTACCAAGCGATTATTGATCGTGGATATATCGTGGTAGGTATGGAATGCGCATACGCACCGTTCAACTGGACGGTTTCGGAAGCTAGCGCTTATGATGGTGCAGTACCAATTGATGGTACTAGTAATTACGCAGATGGTTATGATGTCATGATCGCTCAACAAATCGCAGATGGTTTGGGAGTTGACTTGGTTATCCGCGCGGTAACTTGGGATGGCTTGATTCCTTCTTTGGCTGAAACCGGAGAAATCGATTTGATTATTGCTGGTATGAGTCCAACTGCAGAACGTGCACAAACCGTAGCGTTCTCTGATAGTTACTATCAATCCACACATGTTATCGTATTGCGTTCTGATTCAGAGTACGCAGATGCCACTTCTATTCTGGATTTTGAAGGTGCTTCCGTCGTAGCCCAATTGTCTACGATTTATGATGACCTAGTTAGTCAAATGACTGGTGCAACACATGAAAATCCATTGGAAGATGTTCCAACGATCATCACTGCAATCAATGCAGGTACCTATGACGCTACCATTTTGGAATTGCCAGTTGCTATTGCAGTAACCGAAGCAAACCCAGACTTGACGTATATTACCTTCACAGAGGGAAATGGGTTTGACGTCAGCTATGAGGACGCTGTCGTTTCCATCGCCTTACGCCAAGCAGACACAACATTACTTACAGAAGTAAATGCAATCTTGGCAACCATTTCTACTGAAACAAGAGAAACTTTAATGCTTGACGCAATTAGCCGTCAGCCATAAGAATGAGTCGGCTAGTCAAAGGCATTCTGACATTCGTTGTTGCATTTGCGATTATCTTTGCTTTGCAACAAAACGAATCCGTGTTGGCAAGCGATATTGAAACAGATTCCCAAGAAATTATAGAGGCGTATGACAACATACGCTTCTATAGTTCCTATAATTACCAAACCCTTACTGAAGATCGTTTGAATCAATTGATCGTAGATTTCTATGTACCAGCAACTTATGGTGATGTAACCATCACATGGAGCTTAACATCTGATTTCTTAACGTTGTCGGACAACATTGAAACAATTTCGGTTCAATCCACAAGTGGTTTAGTGGATATATCCGTTTATCATGTTTCGATTGTAAAAGTTCCTACGATTCTACAGGGAGATCAAGTATTTGAACTGGTTGGGTACTTCCAATATCAGGATGTATCAGCGACCTCGTCTTATTTTGGGACGTTGGTTCCTACGATACCAGATACCTTCTATGGTGGTGTCTTGTATACGTTCATCCGTTATATCAAACTGTTTCTTGAAGGCGCTGCCCTGACACTTGGGATTTCGCTCGTCGGAACCGTCATTGGCTTTTTCCTAGCATTACTCATTGTATCTGGTAAAACTTTGACGATATCCGACTTTGATACCAGCTTCGTCAGAGCCATGAAACAAGTATTACAAAAGATTTCCAGTTTCTATATTGTCTTATTTCGAGGAACTCCAATGATCGTTCAAGCCAGCTTCTTCTGGTATGGTTTAGGATTGTTTGGAGATGCATTGCTTTGTGGTTTATTTGTCGTTTCTTTGAATACGGCAGCTTATATTGCAGAAATTATTCGTGGTGGAATCAACAGCATTGAAAGTGGTCAAACCGAAGCTTCTAAAAGTTTGGGAATGACAAGATTCCAAACCATGCGTTATATTATTTTGCCACAAGCAATCAAGAATTCCATGCCTGCAATTGGCAATGAATTCGTCATTAATATCAAAGATACGGCAGTGTTATCGGTAATCGGTATTTTCGAGTTATTCAATCAAACAAGAAAAATCGCCGGAATGCACTATCGTCAATTGGAAGCATACTTCGTCGTGGCAATCATCTATTTGGTTTTGACATACACGGTGACTTCATTACTCAAACGAGTTGAGAAGCGAATGGATTTGCCAGTGAAAGAACTTCCGAGTTCGAATTAGAGGTGAGCTTCATGAACGAATATATCTTGCAAGTGAGAAACCTGCACAAATACTTTGCCGAACTTGAAGTGTTAAAAGGCATCAACTTGGATGTTTCCAAAGGAGAAATCATCAGTATTATTGGTTCTTCCGGCTCTGGAAAATCGACTCTACTTCGATGCATTAATTTCTTGGAACAACCGACTCAAGGACAAATCATTTATCATGGTGTAAATTTTACAGAACGACAACAAGATCTAATTGATTTAAGAAAGAATATCGCTATGGTATTCCAACAATTCAACTTGTTTAACAATCTTTCTGTCATCGACAATCTAACCATCGCCCCAGTAAAGGTTTTGCATAAAGACAAAACCGCATCGAAAGCGAAAGCGATGGAAATACTGGATTTAGTCGGTATGAAAGAATTTGCATACAAAAACACAAAACTTCTGTCCGGCGGACAGAAACAACGGGTAGCGATTGCTAGAAGTCTTATGATGGATCCGGAGATTATTCTCTTCGACGAACCAACCAGTGCCCTCGATCCAGAGATGGTTGGTGAGGTCTTGGATGTCATGAAGAATCTGGCTCAGACAGGAATCACAATGTTAATCGTAACCCATGAAATGCAGTTCGCTAGAGAAATCAGCGATCGTGTCATCTTCATGCATGAAGGAATTGTACATGAAGAAGGTTTACCGGAAGAGATCTTCATGCATCCGAAGGAGACACGGACTCAAGATTTCTTGAAACGCGTTATAAAGGGATAAGGATTAGAGAGAACAAAAAAGGACATTCCGTATGGGATGACCTTTTTTGTTATATCTTAAGTAGTATCAATGATGGTTAAGTTGTTTGAAAAGTTCTGGTAGGACTTTGTTTACATCGCCGACGATACCTACATCAGCGACTTCGAAAATCGGTGCTTCTGGATTACGGTTAATGGCAATGACTAGATTGGATTCTTCCATCCCACTGATATGTTGGATTGCACCACTGATTCCAAGAGCGAAATACAGATCAGGACGTACGGTTTTTCCGGTTTGTCCAACTTGACGATCTTTATCCAACCAACCATTGTCAACAACAGCTCTAGTTCCGGAAACCTCGCCTTTCAACAATTGTGCCAAGGTTTCAACTTGTTTCATATTTTCTTTAGATCCGATACCTCTCCCGGCAGAAACCAATACATTTGCATCTTCAATTCGAATGCGTTTCTTAGTTTCGTATACTGTTTCTAAAACCTCAACATTGACGTCGCTTGGTTTTAGATTTGCATCAATTGTTATAATATCAAATTTTCTTGTTTTATCTTGTTCAGGTTTAATCATGACCCCTGGTCTTACTGTCGACATTTGTGGGCGATGATCCGGGCAGATAATCGTAGCCATTAGATTGCCTCCAAAGGCAGGTCGAGTCATGAGTAATTGATTGGTTGTTTCATCAATATCTAAACTAGTACAATCCGCAGTTAGTCCAGTGTGCAATCTCGAGGATACTCTTGGAGCTAAATCACGTCCCAATGCAGTAGCTCCGACCAGTGCGACATCCGGGTTTGTCTCACGGATGACAGCGGTTAAAGCTTTTGTATAAGTCTCGTTGACATAAGTTTCCAGCATAGGATCGTCCACGACATAAACGCGTTTCGCTCCATAGCTGCCAACTTCTTTTGCAAGGTCGATGACTTGATTTCCAATCACGACTGCAATTAAATTGCTTTCCAGCTTCGTAGCTAATGTCGCACCGATTCCTAATAATTCCAAAGAGACAGATTGAATGATTCCATGGCGTTGTTCAATAAACACCAAAACATCTTTAGTTGCGCTCATTTCCTTCTCCTCCTATAGAATGTAACTTTCTTTTAATTTTTCGATGATGACTTTTGCTGCTTCTTTTGGTTCAACATCAAATACTTTACCAGCAGTTTTAACACCTTTAGTATAGGATTTCTTAACTTTTGTAGGAGATCCTTTTAGTCCAAGTTCTTCTGGTTGAAGGTTTAAATTAGAATTGTCCCATACTTCAACAAGTCCATCGTTGAATGCAGAGAAGATTCCACCAACTCGCATATAACGAGGAGAATTCATCTCACTAAGAACCGTTAATAAACACGGAGTTTTGACACGAATCAATTGATAGCCATTTTCAAATGTTCGTTTCACAACAAGGTTATTTTCATTTTCTAAAGTAATATCACCAACATAGGCAACGGATGGTAATGATAAGTGTTCGGCAATTTGCGGACCGACTTGAGCAGTATCTCCATCGATTGCTTGGCGACCACAGATGATTAGATCTGGGTTGATTTGAGCAATTGCTTTGGAAAGCAATAGACTTGTTGCCCAAGTATCCGCACCAGCAAATACACGATCACTGACTAGAATAGCTCTGTCAACTCCCATCGCCAAACATTCGCGCATTGCACTATCTGCTTGCATAGGACCCATCGATAAAGCAATTACTTCTGCATGATTCTGATCCTTGATTGATAATGCGGCTTCCAATCCCGATAAATCATCTGGGTTAATAATCGATTTTACACCTTCGCGAATCATCGTTCCTGTTTTTTGATCGATACGCACTTCGGAGGTGTCAGGTACTTGTTTTACACATACAACAATTTTCATTTTCAGCCTCCTACTTTAACAGGGTCGCAGAAATTACCATTTTTTGAACTTCTGACGTACCCTCATAAATTTCAGTGATTTTTGCATCACGCATCATGCGTTCCACAGGATATTCACGAGAATATCCATATCCGCCGTGTAATTGTACAGCTTTATTGGTGACTTCCATTGCCACTTCAGAAGCGTAAAGCTTAGCCATTGCGGCTTCTGAAGAAAATGGTTCTTTGTTATCTTTCTTATATGCTGCGCGATATAATAACATTCTCGCTGCATCGACTTTGGTTGCCATGGTAGCTAGTTCAAATTGAGTATTTTGGAATGCTGCAAGAGGGCGACCAAACTGTTTTCTTTCTTTCACATATTTGACTGTTTCGTTTAATGCTCCTTCAGCAATTCCACATGCTTGAGCTGCAATTCCGATACGACCGCCGTCCAATGTCTTCATGGCAATCTTAAATCCGTAACCGATTTTCCCTAAAATATTAGCCTTTGGCACCCTTACATCCTCGAAAATCAACTCACAAGTGGAAGATCCGCGGATCCCCATCTTCTTTTCTTTTGGGCCAACAGAGAATCCTGGAGTATCTCCTTCCACGATGAATGCGGTGATTCCTCTGGTTCCTTGAGATTTATCCGTCATCGCCATAACAATATACACATCTGCATACCCTGCATTGGTAATGAAGATTTTGGACCCGTTTAAAATATAATCATCCCCATCTTCAATAGCAATGGTTTCTTGCTTAGACGCATCCGTACCTGCATTTGGCTCTGTCAAAGCAAACGCACCAAGTTTCTCGCCTTTCGCCAGTGGAACTAAGTATTTTTGTTTTTGTTCCTCTGTTCCAAATTCATAAATCGGTTGGCAACATAAAGATGTATGCCCTGATAGAACAACACCTGTTGTTGCACAAGCTTTGGAAATCTCCTCTACGGCTAAAATATAACCGAGGTAATCTCCACCTTCACCGCCGTATTCTTTCGGGAATGGAATCCCTAAAATACCAACGTTTTTCATCTTTTCGACTGTTTCAATCGGGAACCGTTCCAACTCATCGATTTCAGCAGCCAATGGAGCGACTTCTTTTTCTGTGAAGTCCTGAAGCATTTGACGCAACAGGTAATGCTCCTTCTTGAATCCAAATTCCATAATAATACTCCTTATCCGTTTCCAGCAAATGCTGGTCTATATAATATGAATTGCATTCTAAATATGAATATTTATTCACCTATATTTTACCGCGAAATAACCGCGTTTGCAAGGAATTTTTCTGAAATGTTTTTTTAGAAAATATTTTCATGAAAAAATAACGCATGACAAATAAAAAAGCACCCGCAGGTGCTTCATTATATTATTTCGTTGCTGCTTCGAAGTTGTTTGATACTTGAGTCCAATTCACGACATTCCAGAAATTACTGATATAATCCGGTCTGCGATTTTGATAATTCAAGTAATAGGCATGTTCCCAAACATCAAGTCCTAATATCGGTGTACCAAGAGCAAAAGGTGCGTCTTGGTTTCCAGTGGATGCAACAGTCAATTTGCCATTTGCATCGACGAGCAACCAAGCCCATCCGCTGCCAAAGCGAGTTGCGGCTGCATTTGAGAAGAGTGTTTTGAATTCTTCAAAAGATCCGAAGTCGCGTACGATTGCTTCGTTCAGCGCTTCACTCGGTTGTGTCTTCTTTGGAGTAAGGATCGTCCAGAACAAGCGATGATTGAAGTATCCTCCACCATTGTTGATCACTGCTTGACGAATATTCTCAGGGACAAGGTCAAGGTTGCGTAGTACTTCCTCTACGTCTTTTGCTAGTAAAGCTTCATTTCCTTCCAAAGCACCAAGATATTTCGAAATATATCCTTGGTGATGTTTCGTGTGGTGAATCTCCATGGTTTTGGCGTCGATATATGGCTCCAATGCATCATAAGCATATGGTAATGTAGGTAAAACGTGATTCATAAATCTTCATCTCCTTTTCACGTATTTGTACCTTTATTATCTCATAGTTTAACATTCAAACAAAACCATATGCTCACTTTTTTAGGGCTTTTAATACCAACTGATAAAAAAAGCAGCATCGGCTGCTTTTTAATAATGATTTGTGATTTTCTCCGCGAATCCAATTACATTGTTAAGGGTTAATTTCGTTCCATCGTCAAGAATAACCGTTCCATTGAAATGACCAAAGACT
>QKCT01000092.1 GCA_003245625.1 Bacillota bacterium
AGAAGTGGTCCCTTTCGCCCTGCGTTTTCCTTCCCGGAAAACAGACAGTGCTTCTTCTGCAGTATCAAAGAAACGCATTGAGGTATTACTATCTTCATAATTATTGGCATAGAACACATAATCGATTTTATGCTCTGTAGAAATAAATTTATAGGAGGAGATTGGAAGAATCACTCTTGCATTGTTTCGTTCTGGGTTTAAGAATATCGCCCGGTCTAACTCTTTATAGGCATAGCCGGTTTCCAAATCATCCAAACGAATAAATGCGCCTATTTCAGTTCCTTTTGCTAGAATTGTATTTCCTTTATTTAGGAAAACACCCATATCATCAAATACCACATTCATTTCTTTAATCGTTTCATCAGCGATGAATCGCAATGCTTCCAAGGTTTCTGATTTTCCAGCACCGCTGTCTCCGATGATGACGATATTGGTTTCCGAATCATCGTTTAAAACGACATTCACCATTGCCCCATGAATCGGGAGTTTTCGATGACGGATTTCATAGACATTGTGTAGTGTCAGTAACATTTTTTTCATGTATCCAAAATAGTCATTTTCCGGCAATCTGGATACATACCCAACATAAACATCATTCTCTTGATCGACAAAGAAGGTTTTATCTTGTTCTGTCTCATGACTTCCGTAAACATAAATCAAATCCGGCTTTTCGCCATTGCAATAGGCATCAAATGCTGGTTCAAATAAATTGGACAAAGAAATACCATGGTGTAATAGAGTTCGGTGGAAATAAACATAAGCAAGTAATTCGCCAACGCGAACTGGGAATAAAAGCCAATGTCGTTTCGTCAAATGAAGGTTTACAATTGGATTAGTGGCTGTTTCTTGAAACAATCCACTTCGGCTATTCGATTGGGAATGTCCAATGAAAGGCGTGCGAATCAAAACAGCATTTATTACATTGATGTCATAGAGGTTTTCATATCCTTTTGGTAATTGATTTTTTGCCGGGGATACGATGAACCCAGCATTGAATCCACCTGGTGTCTGACGATAAATATTGATTGGTTTTCCCAATAATTTCCCTAGAATACCGCGGTATAAAGATAAGACATTGTGTAAAAATAATGTCGTTGTCTCAATTAAAGCAGAATTATCTACATGAACATCTGCGATTTGTCTTTGAATGATTCCATAGCGTTCGTATTCACGCCAATAATCATAAAGACGCTCGGTGAGAGCGATCAATTCATTGCGATAATCTTTGTATTTTGCGAACTCTGACTTCGCATGTAAAGCATCTTCAAATGGTAAAATCAGTAGCAACTTGTAAAAATCAATTACTTCTTCTACAATCGGAATAATCTTCACTAAACGCCACAAAGCTCGATTGGAATTCTCCTGGATGGATGTCATTAGTTTCGTTAAGACTAGACGAAATCCATCACTCTCTAAAATCTCCAGATTGGTCTTACAAAGATTTTGACTTAGGTTAATTAGAATCGAGTTGTCGTTCATATAAAAAGGTTTGATAATTGACATATTTTCACTCCAGTAAAAAAGCGTGTTCGCAGCACGAACAGTTTTGAGTTATTATTTCATAGATTCACCAAAATTGCAAGTGAAACGGCGAATTACAACCAAATGCAGACGATGTAAACGCTTTATTAAAACGTGCAAATTTAACAATGAAGTTTTTGTGAATATTTGGTTATAATTGAGGTTTCTTACAACTGATGTGATATAATGAAATATCATAAGGGGTGAGTATCCATGTATAAACTTGTTAAGTCTGCGTTTTTGACAGAGCGTCTCGATATTAAGAACAATCATTTGAAACCAGCGAAATTTCAGTTGAAGCCGATTATTCGTCGTTCCACTGGGAAAATCAATAATACAACCTACTTTACGTTGCTTTCGTTAACGATTGAAACCTCGGAGGAAAATCCATTTCCTGTCAATGTCCATGTCGACTTTAAAGGGATCTTCGAGTTTCAAGATATCGATAATGAAGCTGATATCACCGTATTCCTACAGACCAAGGCTGTGGAATTGATGTACCCTTATTTAAGGTCGATGTTAAGTGGTTTAACCGTAACAGCGATGTTACCCCCAATCATCTTACCGATTGTCGATATTGTCGCCGTGTTCAAGAACAACACCGAAACCGCCTATATTAATTAAAAGAAAACAGGTTCCAAAGTGAGAACCTGTCTTTTTTTTAGTAAAATTCTTCGTATAGTACTGTTACTGCTGCTTCGTAATCTTTATTGGATACACCAATGATGATAGAAATCTCTGTAGAAGCTTGGGCGATAATTTTGATATTGATCTTGTTGCGACCCAAAGTGGAGAAGATTTTCCCTGCGACACCTGGGATGTGACTCATATTTCGTCCTACAATCGCGAGTAACGAAATATCATCCTCGAGCGATAAGTCGATGACTCCGTCGATTTGACGTATTTCATTGATGATATCGAAATACATTTCCTTAATAGAATCGGTTTTTGTAATAACAGAGAAACTATCGATTCCAGTAGGAATATGCTCGATGTTTAATTTGTATCGAATAAACAGATTTAAGACGTCTTTCAAAACCATGGTTATCGGTTTGGAAGAACTCTTAGTGATGTTAAAGGATGTAAAATTTGTTTGACCTGCAATTCCCGTGATTAAGTCATCGGATTCTTCAAACGATTTAGAAATCAATGTTCCGCTGTCTTGCGGATCATTGGTATTCTTAATGCGAATCGGAATCTCCAGTTTTTCCAACGGAATTACCGATTCTTGATGCAATACATTGGCACCGCGATAACTCATTTCTCGTAATTCATTGTAGGTAATTTTCTCAATCCGTTTGGGATTAAAAACGATTTTTGGATCCGCTGCGTAAATGCCATTGACATCTGTCCAATTCTCGTATAAATCTGCTTCTATTGCTTTTGCAAGAATACTACCGGTTAAATCCGATCCTCCTCTTGAGAACAAACGAATTTTGTCATCTGGAGTAACGGCATAAAATCCCGGGACCACAATATGATCAAATTGTTTCATAGTATCTTGAAGTTTCGTTGTGGTTGCTTCGTAGTTTACCGAACCATCGTAGTTCAAAATAACCAGTTTTGTTGCATCGACAAAGGTAAACCCTAAAAATTCAGCTAACAGTCTAGCGGTAAAGTATTCTCCACGAGATACCAAGAAATCTTTTGGAATATCTTTGTTTAGAATCTTCTGTAATTCTTTCATTTCAGCTTCGATATCATAGGTGAGTTGGAGTTCCCTCTTGATCTGCAAATAGCGTTCAGAAATCTGCTTTAAAAGGTAACTGTAGTCGATTCCATATTCCAAATGAGCATACAACAAAAACAACAAATCCGTGATTTTTGCTTGAAATTGATCATCTTTGCCGAGGGCACTTGTGACGATAATCTTACGATCATTATCGGCTTCGACGATTGCTTTTATTTTTCGAAGTTGGTTACAGTTGGAGACGGAACTACCCCCAAACTTAGCTACTTTGATCATGATCCATCAATCCTTTCATGATTTGAACGGCATTCGCTGCCGCACCTTTGCGTACATTATCGGAAACCACATACATCAGTAACACGGAATCATCAAACAAATCCTTCCGAATTCGTCCAACATACACTCGATCATTTCCCGTTGCTTGAATCGATGTTGGGTAAATAGATTCTTGAGGTTTGTCTAATAGTGTGATTCCCTTTTGTTTTGCCAAAACCGCTCTCACTTGTTCTAAATCGACTGTTTGACCCAGACGAACACGAATACTGACCCCATGCGAATATTTCACAGGAACCCTAACACAGGTGGCGGAAATTCGAAGCGAATCATCGTGAAGTATTTTTTGAGTTTCATCCATCATTTTATGTTCTTCTTTGGTATATCCATCCGGTAGAAACACATCGATTTGAGGAATCGCTGTTTCTTTAATATCATACGGATAAAAACCGGTTGTCTCTCCGGATAAATCCTTTAACCCTTTGTATCCGGAACCGGATACGGCTTGATAGGTATTATACTGGATATCGTTAATGGTAAATGCCTGTTTCAAGGCAAATAATGGTATTACGGATTGTATGGTAGAACAATTTGGATTGGCAATAAGAGGTTGCCCTATGGCATCCTCCAGATTCACTTCTGGAACGACCAAGGGGATGTTTTTATCCATCCGAAACGCAGAGGAATTATCGATAACAATAGCACCTTCGGCAACTGCTTGAAGCGCTACGACTTTGGATACACTGGCTCCAGCAGAAAACAGAGCGTAATCGATTCCTTCGAAACAACCTGACTGTACTACTTCGATGGGATATTCTTTCCCTTGAAATAAAATCGTTCTGCCTAAAGATCTACTTGAGGCAAATAGACGGAGATTGCCAATTGGGATTTGATATTCATCCAACACCTTTAAGAAGGTGGAACCAACCAATCCAGTTGCTCCTACGATTGCAATATTATATGTTTTCATATGCCCCATCATCTATTCTGGCAAATGCCAAAATCTCCTTCTCTTTTGACAACTGATCAAATGTTAAATTCTCTACAACCTCAAATCGATTGTTTCGATAGACTAAAAAACGATATGTTTTTAGATTCTTGTTGACGAAAAAATTATTCGGTAAACTCTGTTTCTCGTAATCTTTGTTTTGAATTCGAAGAATATCGAATACTACTGCGGATGCTGTTGGATAACGACCGGCACCTTGTCCAATAAAAGATTGTTTCTTATGATATGCACCATAAATCGTTATGATGTTTTCCTCGTAATTGATCTGGTTATAAAAATGATTACTGGATAATATTACCGGTTCTAAATGGATCATGATTTCATTGTTTTCCCAAAGCGAAGTGGCCAAATACTTCATCGATAATCCTTTTGCTTTTACGTAATCAAAGAATTCTGCTGGGATTGTATCAAGTCCAACTCGAAGGATATCCGTTTCTGAAATGAATTGATGATAACTGATCATTGACAAAATATTGATTTTCCGTAACAAATCCCAACCTTCCAAATCATCGTTCGAGCCTGTTTCGATATAGCCCAATTCCTTGGCTTCAAATAAAGCGTTCTCCAAACTATAATCTTCTAGAAAAATCTTAGATAGAATGAAGTTTGTAGAACCATTGATGATCCCTTCGATTTTATGAATATGATTGATCTTTGCGATTGTTTTTAGTGGGTCTAAAAGATTGATTGCTCCACCTACACTTGCTTCATAAGCAAGAGTAACACCGGAATGATTCGCTAATTTAGTGAATTCTTCGAAGTGTTCGCTAATCAAAGCTTTATTCGCAGTAACAACGTGTTTCTTCGCTTCTAATGCAGCCTTGACAAATCGATAAGCAACACCTTTGCCACCGATTAATTCGACAACGACATCCACATCTGGATCCTTCAAGATTACTGATAGGTCATCTGTCCACTTGGTATGGAGCCCTTCTACTTTTTTTGGATCCAATTCCATCACATATTTGATATGGTGTTCTGGGAAGTCTCTTTGGATAATATCATATACTCCAAGTCCAACGACTCCTAATCCTAAGATAGCGATATTCATCATTCGACCTCCCAAGAAGTTCCACTTGAAATTTGGATTGGGTAGATTTGAAAGATAGATTTGATTTTAGGATCTTCTATGTTTAATGTTCGATCCGATAAAAGAAATAGCGTCGGTCCAGAACCGCTGATAAATAATATAGCATCATTCAAAGAAGCGTACTCTTCTACGAAATCATAGCCAGCAATATAAGAAGAACGATACTGTTGATGAAGGCGATCTTGAATTAAAATCTTAAGATGATCGAGATTGCCTTCTTGGAATGCTTTTGGTAGATGAATCGTACGAGAAAGATGGAACACAGCGTCTTCCATAGCTACTTTCTTTGGTAAAACCTGGCGTAATTCCTCCGTGCTTCCACAAGTCTCGGGAATCAAGATCGTAAAACGAAGGGAATCCGATACGTGAAACTGATCGAATAGATACCCTTCTTCATATTTTAGTGTCGCGACAAAACCGCCAAACATACAAGCAAAGGCATTGTCAGGATGACCTTCATAATCGCTAGCGAAGGCAGCGCATTCTAGTTTGGTACGTTTCAATTCATGAAAGTGATTGGCCGCAACTACTCCCGCAAGAATTAAACTAGCGGAACTCCCTAACCCTCTTGAAATCGGGATTTCATTTTTTGTCATTGTAATCTTTACTGGTTTTGGTTCTTCCACATTACAGTATGCACAAAAGGCAAGATAGGCTTTCCCGACCAAATTATCGGAATCCTCTGTGAGAAATCCAGTATATTCAAAGGAAGGATTTAGTTCAAATTCAAATTCGTTGGTAAGCGACAACGCCATTCCCAAAGCATCGAATCCGACTGCTAAATTGGAAGTGGTAGCTGGTGTCTTAATGACTAGCATTGATTTCACCTACAATCTGTTTGACTGTGTCAAACGCTTTTTCTTTTGGCACTACGAAGCGATCGATCGAATTCGTTAAAAGTTTTTTGATTCTTGGATCGATTGGCATGCCAGAATATTCCTCCAATTGATGCATCTCTTCCGCTAAATTCAAATATGGATTCAAGTCAAGTGCTTCTGTCATCGCTCGACTAAATTTATATGGATTTGCAGTTGAAACTATCATCATTTTGGTTTCATCTTTGGTTTCTTGAATGTATTCTTCTGCTGCATGAACTGCGACTGCAGTATGAGGGTCAATCAAGTAATGGGTGGTATTAAACACGCGACGTATCGTTTCTTTTGTTTGCTCTTCGGTCGTATAATAAGCAGAAAAATCACTCGCCTTATTGAGATCTGGTAGAGATATTCTTCCTTCTGTTTTTAAATCCAACATCGCTTTTTGTACAAATTCAAAGCCGTAGGTATCAAATAGAAATCGCTCTAAATTGGATGAAACTAAAATATCCATGGATGGGCTAATGGTTTTGTGGAGCGGTCTATTGGTCAAGTATTCCTCTTTTCGAAATACATCGGTCAAGACATTGTTCTTGTTCGAGGCTACGATTAATTTTTGAATCGGTACCCCTAAACGCTTGGCGACCAAAGCAGAATAGATGTTTCCAAAGTTTCCGGTTGGAACAGTAATATTAATCTTGTCTCCAAACTCGATTTCTCCTTGTTCCACTAATTTTGTATATGCAACAACATAATAAATGACCTGTGGAATCAAACGACCGATATTGATCGAATTCGCGGAACTCAAATGTAAATTCTTTGGATCCAATGAAACAAATAATTCCTTTACTAAGCGTTGGCAATCGTCAAAATTCCCATCCACCGCTAACGTATAATGTCCCATTTTTCGATAATTTGTCATCTGTAATTCCTGAAATGGACTAACTCCTTCATTTGGGTATAATACGATTACGGTTGTATCTTTAGATTTGGAAAAACCAGAAAGTGCAGCGCTTCCCGTATCTCCCGATGTAGCAGTTAAGATGACGGTATGTTTTTGATTGTTTGTCCTCTCTTTTGCGACTTTCATCAAATTGGGTAAAGTGGACAACGCTAAATCTTTAAAGGCAAATGTATTTCCATGATAAAGAGTTAAATACGTGAATTGACCGGCTTGATCCAAGCCGATGATTTTCTCTTGGAAATTGGTGCTGTTATAACTCGCATTCACAACAGAATGAATTTCCTCTTCAGTCCATTCATTCAGGAGTTCTTTCATACACAAAAAAGCGATTTCCGAATAGGATTTCCCCAGAAGATCTTTTTGGTACCAATTAGGATGTAAAGATTCAAAAACATATAGCCCTCCGTCTTCGGACAATCCTTCTAGGATTGCCTGGTAAGCATTTTTTCGAATCTCGCTTCTTGTACTACGCAACTTGATTTCCTCCTTGTTTCTAAAAATTATACCATCAT
>QKCT01000009.1 GCA_003245625.1 Bacillota bacterium
ATACGCATTGTATTTTCAATATCACGAGATTGTATTACATCGAATTAAGCAATATTATACAGGGAAAAATCGTGCCGTCTTAATGAATATGTATCAATCGAAATTAGAAGTAGAAAATATCGTTAAGATTTATCGTATGAAGAAATTCTATAATGCCTCTGGTGCGGAAATCATGAAAGCTATCATTACCGATGGAATTCGCATGAGCAAGCAAAAGTTAAGAGAACTGATTAACGCAGAAAATCCAGATGATATTTTAAAGGCTTTATCGGATTCTGACATGTCCCAATTTAAAGATGAAGACGGATATGTATATATCGAATATCAAGCAGGAAAGATCAAATACAACTTGGCGAAACGTTTCATGTATTTTTCCACGTTTCCGCCAATCGTCTATAACGCATTACTGTTTTTAAACGACATCGAACGAACCAACCTATTCAATATCATCGAGGGTATTCGCTACGATATCGAGAAAGACGATATCAAGAAAATGCTGATTTATTGAAAGGATTACCATGAATAAAAAGAAACTGAGATTATTTCGGATAACAGGACCACTGGCTGAATTGGATGAAACATTGGAGACATTCATTACCTTATCCTGTGTCCATCCCATTAAATCGAATGAATTTAAAGAGTTGGTACACGGACTCGCTCCGGTACCGACCGATAACCCATGGGAAGCAATGCTCAAAGAACTGAATGATACGGAAATGGAAATAAGACTTCAAATTCCAAAATCAGATGAACACACATTGGAGTATTCTCAAGAAGATATCAAATCTTATGTGCATTCACTCCATGAAGAATTTCATAATTTGTCAGATCATCGAAATGATACGGAGAAACTCCTAAAGAAATACGAAGATGCATTGACACAAGTCAACAACATCATCGAACTCGATATTTCTTTAGATGATATCTTCTCTTGTGAATATGTCGACGCTAGATTTGGAAAACTTCCAATTGATAGTTTGGAAATTCTAAAGTTGTATGATAAAAAACCATTTGTCTTTGAAACATTCAAACAAGAAAAGAATTATTATTGGTGTATGTACATGGCTGCACACAAGAATGAAAAAGAAATCGATAATATCTTCTCTTCTGTTTATTTTGAACGAGTATACATTCCCGATTTTGTTCATGGAACTCCGGAGAGCGCAAGAGAATCATTATCGATGGAAATTGCGGTTACAAAACAGAACCTAGATGAGATCAACAAAGAAATTCAGGATTTATATGAACAACATATGGAACAGTTGATCCAAACCAAATGCGAATTACAATTTCTTTGCCGATTGTATTCGGCAAGAAAATATGTAATAGGTCTTGGGAATAAATTCAATATCAGTGGATATATTTATTACAAAAATGTCGAGCATTTGGAACAATACTTCACTAATATTTCTGATGTGGAAGTCACGGTGATGCCTTCGGATTTCGATAAACGATTGAATCCGCCGAAGAAGTTAAGTAAGGACATCAAGAGAATTTGCTAGAAAAATAACCCCTTGGTGAGGAAATATACATGGCTATTGCAAAATTGAAATTATTTCGAATCAATGCAAACATAACGGATTTAGACAATGTTCTAGAAAAATTCGTTCATTTGCATTGTGTTCATCCAATCAAATCAAGTGAATTCATCGATCGCGTTCATGGATTGACTTCTTTTGTTTCATCCAATCCTTGCAATATCATTTATAAAGAACTTCAAGATATTGAAGTAGAGAATAACAAAACCATTCCGGAAACATTCTGTGAAGAAGCTGATGAAACGTTTGATGTAATGAGGGATTATATTTATACCACTCACGAACGATTGAAGAAATTGACGCAGCACAAGAAAGATTCCGAAATCCTGATTAAAAAATATAAGGATGCATTAATCCAAGTCAAGAATATCGAAAATCTAGATATCTCTTTGGATGATGTTTTCTCTTGTGAATACATCAGTGCCAGAGTGGGAAGACTCCCTCTGGATAGTGTCGAAAAATTGAAATTCTATAAAAACAAACCGTTTATCTTCAAATCGTTCCATGAAGAAAAGAATTATGCTTGGTGTATGTATCTCGTTACCAATAAATACGAACGAGAAATCGATAATATCTTTTCATCTTTGTTCTTTGAACGAATCCACATTCCTGATTTCGTTCACGGAACACCGGAGAGTGCTCAAAGCACTTTGGCGATGGAGATCGAAGTGGCAGAGAATAGCTTGACTTTTACGGAACAAGAAATTGATAAGATTTTCAACGAGAATATCGAGCACTTGTCACATGTAAAAGGGGAACTGAAATTACTATCAAAAGTATATGATGCTAGAAAATACGTTGTAGGACTTGGTGATATCGTATCGATTACAGGATATGTAACCAATCGCGATGTAAAAACACTGAAGAAGCATTATGAAGATATGCCTTCAGTAGAAATCGAGATCATGCCAGCGGATTCGGATAAGCGGATTGCTCCACCGACGAAACTAAAAAATAATTGGTTCACAAAACCGTTTGTCTCGTTTATGCAGATGTACGGATTACCTGGATACTTTAGTATTGACCCAACTCCGATTTTAGCACTCACCTATTCCTTATTATTTGGTATGATGTTTGGAGATTTAGGGCAAGGGTTGGTTTTGGCATTAGTTGGATATTTGATTTATCGAAAGACGAAAATGCAATTGGCGGCCATCGCAATTCGAATAGGGATTGCATCAGCATTCTTTGGGTTATTGTATGGTTCGTTCTTTGGGAACGAAACGTTCCTCACTCCAATCTTCACCAATTGGCTGGGATTCCAAGACAAACCAATTGAGATTATGGATCCGACCTTTACGATGACGTTGTTGCTGGGAACGGTGATGTTAGGATCCTTCCTGATTATCACATCGATTATCATCAATATGAGGATATCGGTGAAAAAGAAGGATTTCGCAGAATTATTCTTTTCCCATAATGGACTTGCTGGGTTGGTGTTCTATTTGTTCTTACTTGGTGGTATTGGTTTGAATATGGCATACCAAATCAAGATTATAACGCCAATCACCATCGTGCTATTTATTGTTTTACCGTTGTTACTGATTATGTTCAAGAGTCCGTTGAATCGATTGATTCATCAGGAGAAGATGTTCCCGGAAAAAATTGGTGGTTTCTTCGTAGAAGGATTCTTTGAATTGTTTGAAGTTGTATTATCTTATGTTACCAATACCATGTCGTTCCTAAGGGTCGGAGGATTTATGTTAAGCCATGCCGGAATGATGTTGGTGGTATATACATTAGCGGGTATGTCGGGTAATATTATCGGACAATCGCTAATCCTTCTAATCGGAAATCTGTTCGTGATGGGTCTGGAAGGACTTATTGTTGGTATTCAGGTTCTAAGGTTAGAATTTTATGAAATGTTTTCAAGATACTTTGAAGGGAACGGAACACCGTTCGAAACCTTTGAATAGTAGGAGGATATATTATGAGTTTATTAGAAATTTTATTACCACTTGCACTGGTAGCTTTGATTATTTTACCATTGGTTAAAGTATTCAAAGGACACGCAACAAAGAAACAAGCCAAAACGAGATTGTATACACATATTTCGTTGTTCTTCACCTTGGTAGGATTAACCTTCGCATGGCAATTCTTGGGAGTACAAGTGTTCGCCGTAACGTTGGATTCCAGCACATTTACAGGATCCATCGCACAAGGATTGGGATTCTTAGGTGCAGCACTAGCAACCGGACTATCCTCACTTGGTGCCGGTATTGCGGTAGCAGCAGCGGCTCCAGCAGCGATTGGT
Organism: Bacillota bacterium; assembly: GCA_003245625.1. Classification (GTDB taxonomy): domain Bacteria; phylum Bacillota_I; class Bacilli_A; order Izemoplasmatales; family Hujiaoplasmataceae; genus 4572-104. The sequence goes on from QKCT01000009.1 coordinate 3,793, forward strand.
GCTTTCTCTGAAGACGAAAAGAACTTTGGTAAATCTTTGATCTTTGTTGCTTTGGGTGAAGGGGTTGCAATCTACGGGTTGTTGATTTCTATTCTGATTATCAACAGTTTGTAAGAAGTGATACGATATGAAATTCTTTCTTTTAACTGACAATATCGATACGTTAATGGGAATGCGCCTTGTAGGAATAGAAGGTGTTGTTGTTCATGAACGAGCTGAGGTTTTAGCAGAACTCGATAAAGCAGTTAACAATAAAGAATTCGCTGTGCTTTTGATTACCAGCAAACTGGTTGATAAAGCGCCCGAAGTAATATCGGAATTGAAACTGAAATTGCAAAAGCCAATTATTGTTGAAATTCCGGACAGACACGGTGGCGGTGAAGTCGGGGCATCCATCGACGATTATGTCAGCGAAGCCATCGGTGTGAAGTTAAGAGGTGATTGACATGCCATATATTGAAAATGATGTTCTTCAATATTTCAAGAAAGAAATCGAAGAAGCAGCCAGCGAAAAGATGGATGCTTTGAAAAAGAATATTGAAGAAATCAAACAGAAACAATTAACCGCAATCGAAGAGGAAATCCGAGATACCATCGATAAAGCGACAGAAACAGAACTTCTGGAAATCAACACGGATTTTTCAGCGTCGATGAATCGTGTAAAGACCAATTCTCATCAAACCATCATTAAGAAGAAACATGATTTGATGGATACGATTTTGGAAGAGGTACGAAAGAAGTTGGTTCAATTCGTGAAGACCGACCAATACAAGAAGAGTATGGAAAAGGCGGTTAAGAAAATCAACGACAAGTTCTGTGGAGATAACTTCTTCTTTCAAATCAAAGCAGATGACAAGGTTTTAGAAGAATTGATTCAAGCAAAATTCTCGAAGTCTTGTACGATCCAAAAAGTGGATACGATTCAAATCGGTGGATTCATTGGAGTTTGTTCGGCAAAAGGAATTTTAACGGATCAAACAATAGACAACCAATTGGAAGAAGCGAAGAAGAAGTTCTATGAGCGCTCCAACCTAGCTGTCAAAAGCGAGGTGAAATAATCATGAAGAATGCAATTCATTCTATTAATGGTCCCGTTGTAAAAATCAAAGGGAAAACAGACTTCCAAATTTTGGAAATGGTTTTTGTTGGTAAGAGCAAACTTCTCGGTGAAGTCATCTCCATCAACGAACAAGCAACCGTAATTCAAGTCTATGAGTCCACGACTGGACTTCGACCTGGTGAACCAGTTATCAATACTGGAGAACCGATTTCTTTGGATTTAGGTCCAGGGTTAATTCGCAATATCTTTGATGGAATTGAACGACCATTACAAAGTATTGCGGAACGCAGTGGGAATTATATCGTTCCTGGGACTGAAGTGAAATCATTGGATGAAGAAAAAGAATGGAAGGTTACATTCACCTGTAAAAAGGGTGATGTTTTGTCATCTTCTGAAGTCTTCGCTACCATCCAAGAAACCGATCTTGTATTGCATAAATTGATGGTTCCTCATGGAATTCATGGAGAAGTTGTTCAGATCCAAAAAGATGGGACATATCGATTAAGAGATGTCTTGGTAGAGATCAAAGACGAGACAGGAAAAACACACAGTCTCACGATGGTACAACGTTGGCCGATTAAAACCGGAAGACCGTTCTTAGATCGCAAAACCTTGAGTATTCCATTGATTTCCGGACAACGTGTCATCGATACTTTGTTCCCAATCGCCAAAGGCGGTACCGCAGCAGTACCGGGAGGATTTGGAACCGGAAAGACCATGATGCAACATCAATTTGCAAAATGGTGTGATGCGGATATCATTGTTTATATCGGTTGTGGAGAACGTGGAAACGAAATGACACAAACCTTGGAAGAATTCAAGGAATTGATCGACCCGAAATCAGGAAAACCATTGATTGATCGTACGATCTTGATTGCCAATACTTCTAACATGCCGGTTGCGGCACGTGAAGCGAGTATATATACGGGAATCACAATGGCGGAATACTATCGTGATATGGGATATCATGTCGCAATCATGGCGGATTCAACATCTCGTTGGGCCGAAGCACTTCGTGAAATCTCTGGTCGTTTGGAAGAAATGCCGGCCGAAGAAGGATTCCCTGCTTACTTACCGAGTCGTTTATCTCAATTCTATGAAAGAGCTGGTTATGTCGAGAACCTCAATCATACGGAAGGCTCCGTATCGATTATTGGAGCGATCTCTCCTCAAGGTGCGGATTTCTCTGAACCAGTTACACAAAACACAAAACGATTTGTTCGTTGTTTCTGGGCTTTAGATAAAGAACTTGCTTATATGCGACATTATGCCGCAATCAACTGGACACAAAGTTACTCAGAATATATCTCGGATCTAGCAAAATGGTATAACAAAAATGTCGGTGTTGCATTCTTGCAAGACAGACAACGTTTTGTTGCTTTATTGGCAGAAGAAAACAAATTGATGGAAATCGTCAAACTAATTGGAAAAGACGTATTACCAGATGATCAAAAACTGATATTGGAGATTGCGCGTGTAATTCGCGTTGGATATCTCCAACAAAACGCCTTCCATAAAGACGATACCTTCGTTCCGTTGGAAAAACAATTGAAGATGATGGAAATCATTTTGTATCTCTACCGGGGAGCACAAGCGGTATTGAGTCAAGGAAAAGCATTCAGTTTATTGGCGCAGACCAATATCTTTGAAAAAATAATCAAGATTAAATACGATATTCCAAACGATCAATTGGAGATGTTCGACGACTATTATAAATTAGTCGACGACACCTTAAGAAGTATCAAATAGGAGTTGATAGGATGGATTTACAATATATCGGACTCAAGGAAATCAATGGACCGTTGATCTTTATTGATAACGTGAAGGACATTGGTTTTGAAGAAGTCGTAGAAATTCGATTAAATAATGGTGAAATACGCCATGGCCGTGTGGTAGAAATCCAAGGAGATCTCGCAGCGGTTTTGGTGTTTGAAGGAACCAAAGGGTTGTCTTTGAACAATACCACCGTTAAGTTCTTGGGCCATCCGATGGAAATCGGATTGTCGCAAGAAGTCATGGGACGCATGTTCAATGGTTTGGGTAAACCAATCGATGGATTGGGACCAATCTATGTAGATGCCTTTTTCGACATCAACGGATTGCCTTTGAATCCTGTGTCCAGAAAATATCCTCGAAACTATATCAATACCGGAATCTCCAGTATCGATGGTTTGACCACGTTGATTCGTGGTCAAAAACTACCGATTTTTTCAGGAGCCGGGTTACCTCATAACGAATTGGCAGTGCAGATCGTTCGTCAAGCTCAAATCGCAGATAAAGAAGGAGAATCCTTTGGAGTTGTCTTTGCGGCGATGGGAGTTAAGAACGATGTAGCGGACTATTTTAAACGCTCGTTTGAAGAAGCGGGAGTTTTGGAAAAGGTTGTCATGTTCTTGAATTTATCGAACGATCCAATCATCGAACGTTTGATTACTCCTCGTGCAGCCTTAACAACAGCGGAATATCTCGCATACCATCACAACATGCATATTTTGGTTGTATTGACTGATATGACCAGTTATTGTGAAGCATTGCGCGAATTCTCTTCTAGTAAAGGAGAGATTCCAGGAAGAAAAGGATACCCAGGATACTTATATTCTGAATTAGCTTCTCTATATGAACGAGCGGGAATCGTTGAAAATGCAAGTGGTTCTGTTACTCAGATTCCAATCTTAACGATGCCAAATGACGATATCACCCATCCAATCCCGGACTTAACCGGTTATATTACCGAAGGTCAGATTGTACTCGATCGTGATTTACACCAAAAAGGAGTATATCCTCCTGTAGGTGTATTACCTTCCTTGTCTCGTTTGATGAAAGATGGGATTGGAGAAGGATACACCAGAGCGGATCATCAAGGATTGATGAATCAGTTGTATGCTTCTTATGCCAAAGTAATGGACGCAAGAAGTTTAGCTTCTGTTATTGGGGAAGATGAATTAAGCGCTGT
>QKCT01000021.1 GCA_003245625.1 Bacillota bacterium
AACCGAAATCGGCATTTACTTTTTTGACGTCTAGATATTTTGTTCCATCTCCAACTTCTTCGTCTGGAGTAAATACAATGACAATCTCACCATGGAGAACTTCAGGGTTGTCGATGAGATACTGTGCAATTGTCATGATTTCCGCAACTCCAAGCTTATCATCCGCACCAAGTAATGTCGTTCCATCCGTCACCACTAAATCGTGACCGATATTCGTAGCCAAAGAAGGAAATACCGAAGGTTTTAGGGTGATGTTTTCTTCTTCATTCAAGATAATTTCAGATCCATCATATTGCTCGATAATTCGAGGAGAAACTTGGTAACCAGAAGCATCCGGAGAGGTATCGACGTGGGCAATCAAAGCCATCGATGGCACTTCTTTCTCTACGTTTGATGAAATTCGACATATTAAATATCCATACTCATCAATCGAAGGGGTTAATCCCAATTCTTCTAATTCTTGTTTTAAAAACTTCATGAGTTCTAATTGTTTTAATGTGGAAGGATAGGTATCCGATTCCATCATAGACTGTGTGTCAAACTTTACATAATTCAAAAACCGTTCCAGTACATTCATTTCTTTCACCTATTTCTTTGAGATATCCATATTATACACTAAATCGCTTGAATCGGCTATCGATTTGGATAATTTCATGAAACCACTCCTCACTCAAAGAAGAATTGTGTTATAATATGGGTCAAGGTGAGACTATGCTTTATTACACAAAACACAAACAAGCGCGAAGTGATCGATTTGGTGTCTGGATGATTCAAAAAGCCAGTACACTCGATAAAGTTAGAGAGCGCACAGTTGTTGATTTTAAATCCCTATATAGTTCGGTACTTTCTCCCGAGTACAAATACCCGAAATGGATTGATTATCAGATAATCGATTTAGATGGTGTATTGACCGAGGTGATTTCGAAAAAAGGGGAAAAACAGAAATATGCACTGATTCAGCTACATGGCGGAGCTTATGTATTGGATTTTAATGATACGTATCGTCTGGTCGCTAAGAAGTATTTGGAAACACACAAGAATTTAGCCGTATATTCATTGAGATATAGTATGGCTCCGCGACATCCTTTCCCAGCTGCGTTAGAGGAAGCAATCGATTTATATCACTACCTAATCAAACATGGGTATGATAGTGAACACATCATGATTGCCGGGGACTCTGCAGGTGGAGGGTTAGCAATCGCCATGACATTGTATTTGCGTGATCACAATATCGCTATGCCAAAAGCTTTGATAACGATGTCTCCTTGGACGAATCTAGCTATGAATGGCGAATCTCATGAAAAAAATAAGTATGTTGATCCGCTATTTGGAGAAGGAACAAAACCGCTTAATGTTCGTGCTTACGTAAAAAATAATGATGTCACAAACCCATACATTTCACCCAAATATGGTTCCTTTGATGTGTTTACAAATATGCTGATGTTTGTAGGCGGACACGAATTAATTTGGTCCGACACGATGGATATCGCGAACAAAGCCAAGGAAACCAATGAAGTGTACGTGCATGATTTTGAAGGAATGTTTCACGTCTTTCCTTTGGCATTTAACAAAATCAAATCGAGTCGTACTGCGTGGCGACTGATCAAATCCTATATTCAAGATATGTTTCGAGGGTAATATCATGAGTGTAAAAACAACCGATTGGTTTAGGTTGGACAATTCTGGGAAAATATTCCCGGAAGTATCCAATCAAAGAGAGACCAATACATTTCGAGTTCAAGTAGCTTTAACAGAAGAAGTAGATCCAGACATATTACAGATGGCAACCTTAGGGATACTCGATCGGTATCCGATGTTTAAGGTGCGCATGAAACATGGATTTTTCTGGAACTATCTGGATTATAATACCAAACCATTCCAAATTCAAAAGATGTCGCATGAAGTATGTTCAGCACTGAACCCAAGAGAAAACAACTGTTATTTATTCAAAGTTCTTTATCGAAACAATTTGATTGCCATAGAGATGTTCCATTCTTTAGCTGATGGCGGGGGTGTTGTTATGCTTCTGCAATCACTCGTATATGAATATCTAAAACTGAAAGGATATGATGTCTCCCCGGACAATATCATAAAAACGAAGTACGAACGCCCAGTGGAAGAAGAATATGAAGATGCAAATTCCAAATACTACAATGCGAAAAACCGAAAACATGTTCCAGAGCAGCGTGCTTATCGTATCAAAGGAACGATGTTACCAGATAATTTAACTGGACTGATTTCTGGTACGATGAATACCAATGAAATATTAGAACTAGTTCGCAGTAAAGAACTGACTATGACTGAATATTTTGCCGGTTTAATGATGCATGTAATCTATAATACACAGATTCGTTATCGTACACATCTAAAGGGGAATCAAGCCCCTGTTAAAATTTTTGTGCCAGTCAATCTTAGAAAACATTTCCCTTCCGAGACATTACGTAATTTCTCAAATTTTGTCAAAACAAATATGGTTATGTCAAGAGATGATATCACGTTAGAAGAGTTATTCGATCATGCAAAACAAGAATTTAAAAATGGAATGACCAAAGAAGAATTGATCCGAAAAATGAGTGAAAATGTTGCATTTGAAAAGAATGTATTCTTACGATTCATGCCTTATTTCATCAAGCGTTATGCCTTGAAAATCGGCTATAATATGTTAGGTATGAAACTGAATACAATGAGTTTGACAAATATTGGTAAAGTGGTATTTCCAAAATCGATGGAGCCGTATATATTTGATGTGACGGCTGCCGTATACTCTGGAAAATACAACACTGTAAATTGCGCGATTCTCTCGTATAGAGATAAACTCAAAATCTCATTCTCTCGTTCGATTTTAGAGACTAATATGGAACGAGAATTCTTCCGTCATTTCACGGATAAAGGAATCGATGTGTCAATCGAAAGTAATTTTGTGGAGGAATTTGTATGAAACACTGTGACAAATGTAACATTACAATAGAGACAAAACAACAATACTGTCCACTGTGTCATCAAGTCTTATCTGGCACAGGAGATGCCGATAAGATGGAAACCTATCCGGATTACGTCTCACCTAGAAGAATGATTTTGCCGACAACGAAAAAAGTCATTATGTTCGTATCCATCTTAAGTATTTTAATTCTGATTGTTATAAATTGGGCTGGGTTTGATGGCCGCTATTGGTCTTTGATTCCAATTGGTGGAATTTTATATTTCTGGTTACTTGTTCGAATTGGTGTCTTTTCAAGACGAAATATTGGTTTTCGGTTTGCTTCTTTGACAGTTTTATTGATTGCCTTTATGATTCTAATTGATTTCGAAGGGGAAAGTACGGTTCATGGTTGGTCAATCGATTATATGATGCCACTGCTTCTAATGACATGTAATCTAGCAATATCTACAACTATTTGGATCCGCTTATTGGATTATCGTGATTATTTCTTGTATCTATTGGTAATCATTGTGTTTTCTATCGCTCCAATCGTTTTGGTATTCACCAAGGTAGTCACAGTTACGTGGCCATCTATTGCATCCTTTGGAGTGGCAATCGCGATATTACTTTTCATCGTATTCTTTTTCCCAAAATCTATCAAAGAAGAATTCAAGAAACGATTCCATGCATAATAAAAACCTCTGCTTGATTGCAGAGGTTTCTTTTTTTATCCAATGATAACTTTTTCGGTTGCGTACTCGATGTTGGAAACTTGAGGAATACCCCAATTTTTGTTCATAATACCAAAAATAGAGATTGGTCCAAGTCGACCCATGAACATCAGTAACGATAAGAGAATCTTAGAAGCCGGTAATAATTCCGCTGTAATACCCATTGATAATCCAACGGTACCAAACGCACTGAAAACTTCAAACAACATTTTTAAGAATGTCATATTAGGACTTGGATTGTTAGATTCTATCAATGCCAGCAAGATAAACACAACAACGATGGAAGTCAAAGCCAATCCTGCTAAAGTAAATGCTTTGGTTCTTGTTTCAGACCCAATTCGTCGATTGTTAACAATCATTGGTTTTCCTCGCAAGAAACTAATAATCGAGCGGAAGATGATATAGAAAGTTGTTGTTTTAACACCACCACCGGTAGAGTTTGGTGAAGCACCAACAAACATAAATACCATGATAACCATTAACGTTGAATACGAGAATAAATTCATATTAACAGTAGAAAAACCTGCGGTTCTTGTGGTAATACTCTGGAAGAGAGCTTCCAACCACGTAACGGTATTGTATTCAAATATCTTAATAATCAGGGTTCCAAAGACGATTAAGAATAGCGTTGTTTTAAGAACAATCTTGGAGTATAAACTTAATGTTGCCCATTTCTTTTTTGATAAAATATCGCGGATGACAATAAAACCGATACCACCAATAACAATCAACACCATCGTATTAATATTTAAAAGGATATTTCCGCTAAATGCTTGTAAGGAAGAATCTCCTAAAATATCAAAACCGGCATTGTTGAACGAAGAAATTGAATGGAACGCAGAAATGCCAAGAGCTTTCCAAAAACTGAATTCTGGTACTTGAATGAACACAATCAGATTGATGAGCATTCCAACAAATTCAATTAGCAATGTCATGAAAATGATGGATTTCACTAATCTCACTACTCCAGATAAGGAATGTTGATTTAACGCTTCTTTTATAATGTAGCGTTCGGTAACACCGATTTTGATTCCGAGTACAATCAAGACATAAATCGCAATCGTGACAATCCCAATCCCACCAATTTGAATCAGTAAAGCCAGAACGATTTTACCGAATACAGATAACGTTGTGGACAAATCTGGAATCGTGGATAGTCCAGTTACACAAACCGCTGAAGTCGAAATGAAGATGGAGTCGATCCATGATAATGGGTCAGGTCCTTGTGTCGAAATGTTGAGTTTCAAAAGGAATACACCGATGATGATAATTCCCAAGAAACTACCCACGATAATCGACAACGGCGTTATTTTTCGTTTTTTCATACAGATACCTACCTTATCGAAGTAACCAAAAATACGCTTGTTATTATACTATGCTTTTTCGTTTTTGGCAAATATCAATCACTTCAAAATAATCTTTCTTTTTCCGCTACCATAATGTTCTATTTTTGATATAATGAAGATGTCAATCATTGGGAGGCATATATGTTAGTATTAATCGGCCCTAGCGCATCGGGGAAAACAGAATCCGCGAAGATCATGATCAATCGATATCCAATCTCTCGCGTAGTCACCTGTACGACCAGACCGAAACGAATCAATGAGATCGATGGATTTGATTATCATTTTTACTCCACTGAAGAATTTCGAAACCTTGAAAAACAGGGGTATTTCATTGAAACTGCAGAATACAATGGATATTGGTATGGTACTCCTAAGAATGAGTTAGCTGATGATAAATTTATCATATTGGAACCCCAAGGGTTGCAGTCGTTTTTGTCATTAAAACCATGTCCAATTGTCGCGATATTCTTACATACCGATGAAACCGTACGAACCAATCGGATGAAAGAACGCAAAGACAAAGCAAAGGATATCCAAAAACGAATCGAAGCAGATCGAATCGACTTCAATCTGGAACAGATGAAAGGATTGGATTTGATTATCGATACGACAGATATTACATTATCAGATCTAGCTGATTTGATATATCTTAAGTACACGAAATTGCTCGAAGAAAAGAAGGGTACATTTTATGAACATCAATGTTAGACACGCTAACAAGGAAGATACACCTTTGATTTTTGAATTAATCAAAGGAATCGCAGAATACGAAAAACTGTCGGATCAAGTTGAGGCAACCATTCCTCTCTTGGAACAACAATTATTTGTAGAAAAGAATGCGAAAGTCCTACTTGCATTCTCGGATGATCAGCCAGTTGGATTCGCTCTCTATTTTTATAATTTCTCCACGTTTAAAGGAAAAAAGGGACTTTATTTAGAAGACTTATTTGTTATTCCGGAACAACGAGGAAAAGGAATTGGAAAAACGTTATTTGATTGCTTGATGGAAGAAGCAAAGAGAGAGAATTGTGGGCGAATGGAATGGGTTTGCTTAGACTGGAATCAACCTGCTATAGACTTTTATCGCAGCAAAAAAGCACGCTCAATGGACGATTGGATCATCTTTCGTCTAGATGAAGCCGACCTTTGAGCAAATCATTTGGAAAAACCAACAACATTTGATACAATAAATTCGAAATTTTCATAGGAGGAATAGTTATTATGCCAGTTAAAGTTACAACAGAATCATTTAAAAAAGAAGTATTAGAATCAGAAGTTCCAGTTATCGTAGATTTCTGGGCACAATGGTGCAGACCTTGTTTAATGTTGGCTCCAGTTTTAGAAGAATTGGAAGCTGATTTAGCAGGAAAAGTAAAAATTGCTAAAGTCAATGTAGATGAAGAAGGCTACCTTGCAAATCAATTCCGTGTATCCAGCATCCCTACCGTTTACTTGTTCGAAAACGGTCAAGTGAAAAATCAAGTCATCGGTTTGATGAGAAAAGAAGATTTGAAAAAACGCTTGGGATTATAATTGATGTTTGATGCTATAGTCATTGGCGGCGGTCCTGCAGGAGCGACCGCCGCTATTTATTTACAGAGGTTTAAACGAAACACCCTCTTGATAATGAAAGACCAAGGCGCTTTAGGTAAAACCGCTCATGTCGACAATTACTATGGATTCGTGGATACCATCACTGGTCCGGATCTTTTGTCAAGAGGCATTAATCAAGCGAGAAGGTTGGGAACGGAAGTCGTACAAGACGAGGTATTGTCCATTGATTATTTTGATGATTTTACTGTCAAAACCATTCATGGAGAATACAAGGCTAAAACAGTTATTTTAGCAACAGGAAAAACCCAAGTCTATCTAAAGGCAAAGGGATTCAATGACTTCATTGGAAAAGGAATCTCTTATTGCGCGATTTGTGATGGATTTATCTATCGAAACAAAAAAATTGGTCTTGTTGGCAGCAAGGAATTCATGGAAGAAGAGTTGGAAATCTTGAAGCAATTCTCAGATGACATCACGATTTTTACCAATGGTGCCAAATTGGAAGTGGATGTAGATAAAGAAGTGGTTCTAGAGGAAATCAAAGAAGTACATGGTCAGGAATCCATTCAACAAATAGTTGCCGGAGATAAAACATATGATATTGATGTTCTATTCATGGCGATCGGATCACCATCAGCATCCGATTTTGCACTGCGAATGGGAGCGTTTCTAGACAATAATTATATCGTTGTAGATGAAGAGTTTATGACCAACATCCCTGGATTGTTCGCTGCCGGAGACTGTATCGGGGGTTTATTACAAATTGTAAAAGCCGCAAGCGATGGGGCACACGTCGCAATCGCTGTACATAAATATCTAAAACAAAACCATTAAAAGAAGAGCCTTTCGAGGCTTTTTTTATTTTGTTTAAAAATAGAACTCATAGCGAATCCTTTCAT
>QKCT01000064.1 GCA_003245625.1 Bacillota bacterium
ATCGGCATTGACTTGAAGTCCGGCAGCTTGCGAGTGGCCACCGTAGCGGAGCAATTTATCTGCGTTGGCATGCAACATATCCAAGATATTTTCATCTCCAAAAGAACGCATCGAACCTTTACCAACCCCTTCTTGATCGATGGTAATAATCAAAGAAGATTTTTGATACTTTTCGACGATTTTTTGAGCACAGATACCAATGACACCTTCATGAAGCTTATCACTGGCAATTACGATCACTTTGTCGTTTGGATTAACAAGTTGTTCACACTGTTTGAAGGATTCCTCGGTCAAACTTTTGCGTGATGCGTGATTTTTCTCTATTTTCAAAATGAGATCATTGGCTTCCTTATGATCTTCTGTAACCAATAGTTTGACTGCGTCTAAGGCTTTTCCCAAGCGGCCACTACTATTGATTTTCGGAGCGATTTTAAAGGAAATCGCAGTTACATTGATGAGGTCTAAATTCGAGTATTCAATCAACTTTAATAAACCTAGATTATTGGTTCGCTGCATGCGTTTGATTCCGAGATTGACAATTGCTTGATTTTCGTCTCGAAGTGGCATTAAATCAGCCACTGTACCGATCATGGCGATATCGTAATACTCTGAAGCTTTTTCACCAATCAATGCTTGAGATACTTTAAAGGCAACCATCACTCCGGCAATATCCTTGAATGGATACTGTTCGGAAAGATGGGTATGGATAATCGCAAATGCATTTGGAAGCACTTCTCCCACTTCATGGTGGTCGGTAATAATCGTATCGATACCAGCTTGATTCAATGCGTCGACTTCTTCGTTACAGGTAATTCCGTTATCAACGGTGATAACAAGTTTAAATCCTTGTTCTTTAATCGCTTCTACTGCTCTCATATTGAGTCCATAGCCATCGACAAAACGATTTGGTAAATCATATTCTACATTTGCTCCGATTTGTTTCAAGGTTCGATACAGCACAGAAATCGAACAGATACCATCGCAATCATAATCTCCGTAGATCATGATTGGTTCTTCGTTTTGAATAGCAAGGAGAATCCGATCCTTTGCTTTTTGCATATCTTTCAAAAGGAAAGGGTCATGTAACGATTCTTCTCCCATAGAGAAAAACCGTTCGAAATCATCGATGTCGCGATTTTTCAATAAGGTGGCGAAAATCTTATCATTTGGTACGATTTGGTTCACTTTAGTTTGCCAACGATATTTCGGTTGCAACACAACGAATCACTCTTTTCTAATTGAATTTTTTAAAACTTAAGGCTGATGTCTAAGGAACGGTAAGAATGTGTCAAAGCTCCAACCGAAATGAAATCTACTCCAGTTTTCGCTACGTGAGAGATTCTCTCTAAAGTCATGTTTCCGCTCGCTTCTAGCTGTTTTTTATTTTGGTTGATACGAACACATTCTGTCATTTGATTTAAATCCATATTATCGAGCATAATGATATCTGCCGATGTGGAAATCGCTTCTAGGAATGCATCGATGGTTTCGACTTCGACTTCAATCTTCATTTCAGCTGTGACTTTTGCTCGGACAATTTCAACCGCTTTTGTTAAAGACCCAGCGGCTTTGATATGGTTATCTTTTAGCATCACCATGTCTGATAAATTCATTCTGTGATTGGTCCCACCGCCATCCAACACAGCTTGTTTTTCAAGAATCCTTAATGTTGGGGTTGTTTTTCTCGTGTCGAGAATCTTCGTGGAATATCCTTTGGTTTGCTCGACAAACCTTGCGGTCATCGTCGCAATGCCAGACATTCTTTGCAGAAAATTCAAACCAACACGCTCCGACATTAGAATCGATTTTGTTTTTCCTTTTACTGTGGCGATAATATCTCCTTTTTGAACATTATCACCGTTTTTCTTCAGAATCGTAAACTCTGTAGATGGATCGATCAGTCGAAACGTTTCCAGACAAATATCGATTCCGGATATTACACCGTCTTCTTTGGCGATAAAATTGCCTGATGATGTTTCTTCGTGAAACAAATACTGACTGGAAACATCAATTGTAGGGATATCTTCCTTAAGTGCTCGGAGGATGATATCGGTAATCTCTTTATTCATGGTCTTCTCCTAAATTCAGATGAAGTTGTTCTTGAAAGTTAATTTTCTTAGGACTTTTCACCAATTTAATCCATTTCGCGCTACGCCCTTTTCCAAGTGGGCGGATCTTGTTTTCGTCTTGCAACCTCTTCAGTGTTCGATTGATTGTCGATTCGCTAATCAATGGATGACGTTCGCGGATTTCATCTTTGGCAAACACCTCTCCTAATTTAAGGATTGTGTTTTCGATATAATCTGATTTGGAAATCACAAGTTGTGATTCGTATTCAAAATCTCTAGCTTTATCGGATAGATTTTGATAAAGTTCCATATAGTTCCGAATGAAGAAACGAACAATTGGCATAATTTCCGATAATCCTTCTTCCCATTGGAATTTACTTCTGGATAGCGATTCAAACAATTCATCTTTATAGAGATGGGTTTTGGCAAAGAAGGAAACATAATGGGACACGATAAATCCTTCTTGAACCATCAAGATATAAAGTACTAAGATAGCAATCATCGGATTCTTATCTCCAGTGTAGATATCCATATTTAAGAAATCAACTGTGAAATTGACATTGAGGATCAGCGGTTCAAAAATTGCTTCTTTTTTGACTTTGTTGTATTCGCTAATCAACTCTTCTAATTTCTCACGCATAGAACCCGACTCTTTGGCTAAGAGCGAATGGGAATGGGTGTTGAATCGGCGATATTGAACTTTGGTACCTGCACTTGCATCTTTGAATAAGATTCGGACGAGGTCGTTGATTTCCACTACCGTCAGTTCAAACGGTTCCGTATTCGCCTCATGAATGTGACGAAAGATTGCGACAAGATTTTGATAAATCTGTTCGCTTTGATTTTTGGGAACGGTAGAATCCAGCAACAAAGTACGGAAGCGAGATTCCGTTACTTTTAACTCTGGAAAGAAAATCTTAAAAAAGGCGTAGGCATCTGCGTCCGCCACGCTTTTAGAAATGTGTTCATAACTCGCATCAAATAACGACTCATAATAGTCGTTTTTTCCCATTTGATAATAGAGTTTTGTGGTCTTTAAAAAGACATCCGCCGGGATTGGATTTCGTTTGATTGTCTTAATACAATTCATACCATCACCTGTTGTTGATATTCTTATCTATTATACCTTGTTTCTATATAAAAATATAGTCATTTGATTATATTTGATGCTATTTACACAAAAAAAAGGCGGTTGGAACCGCCTTGCTTCATTTCTAAGCTTGTGGATTGATCCAAGCATCGATTTGGTCGATAAATTCAGAGGACCAATTGAGGTTTGTTTGTAGGTCTAACGCTGTTTCTATGGTGATGGTAATATCGTCATCGGAAGTTGCAATAGCAATTGAATCATTGTTTACAAGATAAATATAGGTTGCAATATACTCAGTATAACGTCCGGCAACATATCCATCCAACTCACATTGGCCAGTAAATGCACTGGAATCAAGTGATAAAAGGATTACATTTCGAACGGACTTTGCTTCATAGTTTTCACCGATAAAGCCACCAACACGAACCGTATTCGTTTCCGATTGTTCACCGGTCAATACAATATCCGCGACCACATAATTGTTTTGTGTGACTCCCGCTTGGTTAAAACCGATGAAGCCACCTATCGCTAGATTTGAAGTGGAATCAGCTACTGTAATGACTGAATTTGAAATATTGAATTCAATAAAAATGTCCGTGTCTTCAATAGCCCCTAATCCAAAATCAACTAAGATACCACCATAATTATGGCCGATGAAGCCACCAACATAGACTGGAACATCTGTTCCATTGGCGGACACATCAAGAGTCGCGTTACTTGAATTAAAGGAAACGGTTGAATTGTATGCTTTTCCGATTAAACCACCGACAAAAGCAATCTCAGCGGAACGAACTGTGATGGAACCTTCCACTTCATTCGATGTGATAGAATTTGCTACAAATTCGTCCAAATAAGTAGTTTCCACACCTTGTGTATATCCCACTAAAAGACCTACAAAGGTATTCGAAGATGTATTCAATACTGTGATATCTGCATTCGTAACTACGTTATTGGAGATATCTCCCATACTGTAACCAACCAAAGCACCTACATAGAGTAGGAAATCTGTTTCTACATCAATAGATACCTCGTCAAGCGTCAAATCTGTGATGGAGCCGTTTGTATAACCAAACAATCCCAAAACGAATTGGTGTTCTTCGGTAATTGTCAAATCAGAAATGGTATAGCCATTCCCATCAAAATTTCCTAAGAAAGGATCCGCATAGGTACCGATTGGTTCCCATTCCAAACCTGACAAGGATAGATCTGCCATCAAACGGTATGATTTATTCATTTCCATAGCTTGCAATTCTGCGACAGACGTAATATCGATATAGTTTTCAGTGTCTACTGTTACGGTTTCTGTAGTCGTCGCTTCCGTCGTTGTTCCAAGAAGGTCACAACCAAGGAATACGAAAGAGAAACCTAGCAATAAAAGGATTGTAAATAGTTTTTTCATTTTGTATCAACTCCAGCATCAAATTGTATCATAGCTTTATGTGTTTTGTGTGTTTAAAAGAGGGTTTGCTGGATCATACTCTCATCCAGCTCATCTTCGTCTTCTTCGTCGTCTTTGAGATAAACGGGTTCGGGAATTTCATCCTCAATATCCTCGTCTTCAATCTCATCCTCAGATTCTTCTTCCAATTCTTCTGTTTCTTCTTCATCGAGGTCGTCTAAAATCCGTTTGACAGGTTTTGGTTTGTTTCCAGAAAGAATCTTCTCCAATTCAAACATCACATCATCATTATCTTGTTGCGGTTCTTCTTCTTGGATGGAATCTGCTAGTTTCTGTAAGATTTCAATAGCATCGTGATAGAGATCAATTTCGGATATTAATGCAATTGGTTTATGAGATTGTGGAATATAAGGAATACCATTTTCATAGCGATCCGGTTTGAGTTCTGTTGCTGGGATTACTACTTCACTCTTTTCGGCTAGAATTCGAATCGTTAGATTCTCCTTCATTCGGAAAATATTTTCCGCTACCATTCCTACCAAACGATATGGGTTGGATTTCACAGACTTTAAGTACCGTTTTCCTTTTGCAGGGCGTCGATTGGTTTCAATGTTTTGAGTGAATTCCCTCATCAAACCGCCGCGATTTGTTAAGAGGATAATCTCGTCTTTATTGATATGTGTACTGTATTTTGCACCGATTAAGAAATCATCTCTTAGGTTGATTCCTTTAACCCCCTTGGCATTCAAAGACTGAACTGGGATTTGTTCGATATCATATTTTGCAACATATCCTTTTTCAGTAGCCATCACGACATCGCGATCAAAGGATTCACTTAAATCAACACTGACTAATTGATTGATTTTACTTGCAGGCATACAGTTGAAGGTCTTATTATTTCTGCTCTTCTCAAATTCGGATAGGGCGACTTGTTTGACCTGTCCTTCTTGATTCGCTAAAAGAATATATTTGTCTGCAGTGAAATCTTGAATTACGATGAAATCAATGATTTTCTCGTTTGGTAAAAGTTCTACAAAAGCACCAATGTATTCTCCGTTATCTCGCCATTTTAAATCTGGAACTTTATATGCAGGAATAGTTAAATAGTTCCCCATATTGGTAAAGAATAGAATTTGATCTCTAGTATTAAGGGTTAATTGTTTGAGTACCATATCTTTTTCTTTGAGACCGGTATCCCCTGGTGTTGCCTGGAAGGATTTTAACGAAGAACGCTTGATATATCCATCTTTAGAAATCACGAATTTAACTTCTTCATTTTGAATCAGTTCTTGTTCATCGATTTCCACTTTTTGGATTTCACTTTGAATCTCTGTTTTTCTTGGCGAAGGATACTTTTCAAGTAATTCCTTCATTTCATCGACGATAACCGCTTCTAATTCCAATTCATTGGTAAGGATTAGATTCAGGCGATTGATTTTCTTAGTTAATTCAGCCGCTTCTTTCCGCATTTCTTTTACGTCCGTCGTTGACAAACGATATAACTGCAACGATACGATTGCATCTGCTTGAAGTTCTGTAAAATTGAAGCGGTCTACCAATCGTTCAATCGCATCTTTTTTACCGAGGGATTCTCGAATGAGCGCTATGACTTGATCGAGTACATCAACCATATTTAAGAAACCGAGAACGATGTGTTTCCGTTTTTCGGCTTTGTGTAATTCGTAGTTGGATCGATTTCGGATGACTTCTTTTTGATGTTGGATAAACTCATCCAAAACTTCGATTAAGGACAATAATTTTGGACTTCTTTGTGAGATTGCGACTACATTATAATTATAAGTAATTTTAAGATCGGTATTCTTAAATAAATATGCTAAGATGACATCGGATGCGATTTCTTTTTTCAAAGTAACGACGATACTGAGTCCTTCGCGATCACTCATATCCTTGACTTCAACGATTCCGTCAATCTTCTTTTGAATTCTGATGTCGTCAATCTTCCGCACCAAATCCGATTTGTTGACTTCAAATGGAATCTCTTCGATAATCAAAGAAGTATCTTCTACATGCACCTTACTTTTAACAACAATTTTCCCTTTTCCTTCGGTGAATGCCTTGCGAATTTCATCTTCTCCTTCGACAATTCCTCCTGTTGGAAAATCGGGACCTTTGATAAATGCCATCAGATCGTCCACATTAGAAGTAGGATGTTGAATTCGATAGATCGTAGCTTGTAAGACTTCCGAGAAGTTGTGTGGAGGAATATTGGTTGCATAACCAGTTGCCATTCCTTGCGCACCATTAACAAAGAGATTAGGGAATTTTGCTGGCAAAACAACAGGTTCTAATTCAGCATCATCAAAGTTTGGCACAAACATTACTGTTTTCTTATCAATATCTCTGAGCAATGCTTCCGAATAAACAGAAAGACGAGCTTCGGTATAACGCATCGCAGCTGCTGGGTCATTGTCTATCGAACCATTGTTCCCATGCATATCAATTAACAAAGAGTTGGTTTTCCAGGATTGGCTCATACGTACCATGGCGTCATATACGGAGGTATCTCCATGTGGATGATATTTCCCGATGACATCTCCGACGATACGAGCTGATTTCTTGTATGGTTTATCCGAGCCCATCCCTAGTTCGTTCATCGCAAACAAGATGCG
>QKCT01000039.1 GCA_003245625.1 Bacillota bacterium
GAATTAACCAATCTAAAACGATTGGTCATTTCACGTTTTCGATTACGAGAGAATGATTTTAAGCACTTTTCCATCTTTAAAAAAGCCATCGATGCAAGACACAATACCGTCCGGTTTGTCTATCATGTCGATTTGGAAACCAAGAGTGAAGACTATTTACTTCGCAGCAACAATCCCAATATTACAAAAACTCCGGATATGTCATACACCTTTGTCACACCGGGGTCGAAGGAAATGATCCATCGACCAATCATTATTGGATTCGGTCCGGCTGGCATCTTTGCTGCTTTGACCCTAGCCAAACAAGGATATCGACCAATCGTGTTGGAACGAGGGGCGGATGTGGAACAAAGAGATAAGGCATGGCAGTCCTTCTTGAAAACTAGAACCTTCGATGAAAAGGGCTCGATTCTTTTTGGAGAAGGCGGTGCTGGAACATTTTCCGATGGAAAACTAACAACCTTAGTCAATGATGTTAGAAGCCGATTTATTTTGGATACATTTGTTCAAGCCGGAGCGAATGAAGAAATTCGCTATATGAACAAACCCCATATTGGAACCGATGAATTGCGTGGTGTCATCGCTCAAATTCGTAAAGATATCATTCGCTTAGGCGGAGAGATTCGTTTTTTATCGAAGGTTACCGATATTTCCATCGATCGTGATCGAATTCAAAGCGTCACGGTCAATGATACAGAGATACTACCAACAAATATCGTCTTAATGGCGATTGGCCATAGTGCTCGAGATACTTTTGAAATGTTAGTTTCCCACGAAATTCCAATCGAGCAAAAACCTTTCTCAATTGGGGTTCGAATCGAACATCCTCAAGAATTAATCAACCGCTCTCAATACGGAAAACTGGCCGGACATAAAGCTTTGGGTGCAGCCGATTATAAACTATCTTATCATGCGAAAACGTTTTGTATGTGTCCGGGAGGATATGTCGTCGCCTCAATCTCTGAACAAAACACTGTCGTAACCAACGGGATGAGTTTGTCGAAACGCGATAATGTCAACGCCAATAGCGCTTTATTGGTGAACGTGACTCCGGAAGATTTTCCGTCAAAACACCCACTGTCTGGAATGCATCTTCAACGTCAAATAGAACAACTTGCGTTTCACTTAGGAGGAGAGAATTATAGTGCTCCAATGATGACGGTAGGAGATTTCCTTGGAAATACCAATCACTTTAAACAACCAACTGACGTTCCACCTACCTATAGACCAGGAGTGCGATTGGCTGATTTAAAGAAGATTCTTCCACAATATGTCAGTGAAACTTTACAAGAGGCTTTGCCTTATTTTGAAAGTAGAATCAAAGGATTCGCTATGCCTAGCGCAATCCTGACCGGTCCGGAAACCAGATCGAGTTCTCCTATTCGCATCTTACGCAATGAAACCCATGAATCCAAAATCAAAGGATTATATCCAATGGGAGAAGGTGCCGGGTATGCAGGGGGCATCATGTCATCTGCTATCGATGGAATCAAAACCGCAGAACAAATCATTCAACTTTACAAACCATATAAATAAGAAAACGTCTGGATTGATTTCCAGACGTTTTCAAGAGAAAAATGCGAATACGTTTATCTAGTTTTGGCAAGTTCCACTGCCAGTACCTTTGGTGGAAGAAGTGCCAGCTTGTTGACCATTTTCACCTTGGTATTGATATCCGGATCCATTGCCGTTTCCGCCATTTGATCCTGCAAACATCTTTTGCCATTGGTTTCTAATTTGATTCATCATGTCATTTCCAAGATATGCATAACGATCTTGTGAGAATGCTTGGAGATGATTTTCGGAAGCATTGACTAAATATTCAAAAGCGCTTCTTACATCATCTGGTAAATTGTCTTGAGCTAGGAATGCTTGATACATTGCGATGTTCGCTTGTTCGGCTTCCACTCCTGTTGCCAATGCGCTGGTGATGGATTCTGGTATTACGACGCTTTCACTTGCGTTATTAGCTGGAACGACAAATCCATATTCCTCAAATAAAGGCAATAACAGATCGATATGAGTTTGTTCTGCTTGTAAGATATTCGTAAATGGTTTCACTTCACCATAGGCTTGAATAATTGCTTGGTATTCTGCTTGAGCCATATATTCATCTTGCAATGCATAATTCAACATTTCTTCCAAACTATATTGGACATCTGCTGCTAAAATGACATTTTCACTATTCTCTAAAGAATACTCTTGATAAACACTTTCTGCACTGACACTAGTTAAGGAGAGTGTCGCTACTCCAGCCAACGCCATAGTGGCGACGACTAAACCTTTCAATACGTTCTTTTTCATTGTTTGTTTCCTCCATTTCTTTCGCAAATTATACGGATGAATAAAATGTTTTATTGGTAGAAATGTACGAATTCACGTAACCATCACAATACGATACGGTCGAAGTGGTTCCCCCATTAATAGAAGGAAAATAATCAATAATAGATATTTAATATATTATATATATGCACATATTGTCGCCCAGTGATGCCAACTTAAGCAAAAAGGTAGCGAAACGAAATCTTTATGATATAATATATTTTGATAACTTGAAAGGAGTGATATCATGGATAAAATTTATGATACGATTATCATCGGAGCCGGACCAGCAGGATTGACCGCATCCATTTATGCGAAACGAGCAATGCTTGACTTTTTAATCTTGGAGAAATGGTTACCGGGCGGTGAAATCGCCAACACCTATGAAGTAGAGAACTATCCTGGAATCAACTATGTCTCTGGAGCTGAACTCGCAGATAAAATGATTGAACACACCAAACAACTCGGAGTTGACATCACCTTGGAATCCGTAGAAAAAGTCGATTTCGAAGGGGATATCAAAACCATCGTAACCGATCGCAATACCTACTTCACAAAAACAGTAGTGATCGCAACCGGAGCATCCGCTCGAAAACTAGGAGCACCTGGAGAACAAGAATTAAGTGGCCGTGGTGTTTCTTACTGTGCGGTATGCGACGGGGCTTTGTTTCGAAACAAAGTTGTTGCGGTAGTCGGCGGCGGCGATGTTGCCGTGGAAGATGCAATTTACTTGTCTCGTGTTGCAAAGAAGGTTTATATCATTCATCGACGCGATGAACTTCGTGCAGCAAAGAAAGAACAAGAAAAGATGTTCGCAATCGACAATATCGAACCCATCTGGGACAGTGTTGTGGAATCCTTTAACGGACAGGATCTCTTACATTCTGTAACCATCAAAAATAAGAAAACCAATGCAATCAGTGAATTGGAACTAGATGGTGTCTTCGTCGCCATCGGTATGAATCCAAACGTGGATTATTTACAAGGTGCAGTAGCGCTCGATGAAGGAAACTCCATCATTACCGATTCCTTGTTAGAAACATCCGCAAAAGGGGTTTTCGCAGCTGGTGATGTCCGCAATACTCCACTTCGCCAAATCGTAACGTCCGTAAGTGATGGAGCTTTGGCAGTCAGTATGTTGCAAAAATATCTATAAGAAATCAAGACTGAGTTTTCAGTCTTTTTTCTTTTATTATGAAAAAAATAAATTTTCTCCAATAAAAACAAAGATTGACTCGTATAATTTGTGTAAACAATCACATTAGGGAGGTATTGTTATGAAAAAATTGATAGTAGGACTATTTACGCTAGCCCTTGCGTTTGGGTTTGTGGCTTGCTCAAATTTAGAATCAACCACAACATCCACTGCAGATGCAGAAGAAGTTGCATTTGAATCTGACAGCCAAGTATTCACATTGGAAGCTTTATCCGCTGCGAATCTATTGGATGCAGTTGTTGTAATGCCAACATCCTTCACACCACTTGCAGATGAAGTAACAACAGATGCTGTCACTACAGAAACAGAAGAAGAAACCACTGATGCAGAAGAAATCATCATTGATAATCAAATCGATGAAATCGATCAGTACTTAGAAATGGTAGAAGGTTTCTTAGGCGATAACAATGGGTTATCCGCAACTGTACTTACCTCAGACCGCGAGGAATATGCAAATTTGATTTCCTTCTCTACAGTCAACCTGTTAGGTGAAGAAGTTGTATACTATATGTATTACAATGAAACTCTTTATGTTAGTGAAGATCCAGTCGATGATACAACAACAACTACTGAGACAGAAACAACAACAGAAGCAACCTCTACTGAGATAGAAACTACAACTACAGTAGAAGAGACTACAACTACTCCTGTATCGTATTCTTTACCTTACAGTGCATCCGGTGGCGATAAAGAACAAAACTTCTATTTCGAAGATGACGATGACAACGAAGTCGTATATCTATTAGAAGGTCTCATCATTTCCAACGGAATTGAATACTCTGTCGAAGGAAAACGCATTGTAGAAGACAATGGGGATGAAGTATTAAGACTTCGCTCATTCGTTGACAAAGATAACTATGTAGTAGTAAGCTACAAATTAGACGCAGAAGACAGTAAAGAAAAATTCTTCTTTGAAGTCGTAACTGACGGTGTTGTAGTATCGAAAGCAAAAGTTATGGTTGCAGAAGAAGATGGTGAATTAAAAGTGTTCTTGGATCTTTCTGACAACGGTGACGAAGCAAAATATGTCTTCAAGATTGCAGAAGAAGACAATGTAACATTCTATCACATTCGTTATACCATCAGCTTAACAGATGGTACAGAAGAATCAGGCAATGTTATCATCACAGCTACTCTAGATGAAGCAACCGGAATCATCACCTATGATTACATCGTTCAGGATGTATTACATAATGGTCATATGTATGAAAATCATGGATATGAAAGTCGCCATCAACACGAAGATCGCTCCGAAAATCGAAATGGCGAGAAAAACAAAGTGTAGGACTATCCCTACCACCCTTAGAAAAAGCACTCTCGCAGTGCTTTTTTATTTGCTTTATGATATGATAATACAAAAGGAAGAACAAACGATGCAAAAACAAACACGAGTCATTTTAACTGGCGCAACTTCTGGAATTGGTAGACAAACAGCTACAGAACTCGCCAATTTGGGCTATCACTTGATTTTAGGAAACCGCAATCAAGAAAAAGCAAACCAAGTCAAAGAGGAAATCTTAAAACAATATCCAGCCACAAAAATCGATCTCTACTCAATCGATTTGTCTTCGTTCGCTTCTATCCTAGAATTTACAAAACAAATCAAGCAGAACTATGAATCGATCGATATTCTGATTAACAATGCCGGTGTTCTAACCAGAAAAAGGGCGGTTTCCAAAGAAGGGTTTGAACTGACGATGGCAGTCAATCATTTAGGGACTTATCTTTTAACGAAATCACTTGTTGAAGCATATCAAGAGATTCCTCTTGAAACAATCATTATGGTATCATCTATTGGTTCGTATTGGGGAACGGTATCAATTAAGAAGAATATGTTCAAGAGGAATCGCAATCCATTCCAAAACTATTTCGATTCCAAATTAGCAAACTTGATCTATATCCAAGAATTGTCTCTAATGCTAAAAGAAAAGGGTACAAAAGTGTTAGCCGCAGATCCGGGTGTGGTTTATTCTCATATTTGGAAATGGCATACAAAATTTGGTCGATCTTTGGATAAGTTGCAACAAAGAATCATGAAATCTTCTCAAGAAGGAGCGAAATCCATTCTTCGCTTAGTAACAGGGGATTATCCACAAAACACCGATTGTGTTCTTTTTTCTTTAACCAAACCAAGAAAACTACCTAAGAAGATTCGAAACAAAGAAGTGCAAGAACGATATATGAAGGAAACAGCTCGAATCGTAGAGAAAACATTAGAAGAACAATCGATCCATCCAAAGTGATTTATTCTGCTAAAAAATCTGAAAAAAGGTCTTCCAAAATTCAGATTTTATAGTATAATAGTTATTGCTATGCCAGTGTGGTGAAATTGGTAGACACGATGGACTCAAAATCCATTGCCCTCAAAAGCGTGCCGGTTCGAGTCCGGCCACTGGTACCAGGTAAACAAAACGACTTACTTTTGTAAGTCTTTTTTATTTCAAATAACTATCAAAACATTATTGATTCCGTGATATACTACATATGAACTAATTCTCTTTGGAGTGTGATTTCATGAAGTTTATACCATCTTCAGGAATGAAAATTACCCTTTATCCCAATCAATATATGCAACTGTCATCAAAAGAGAAAATCATGCAAAACACAAAACAAGAAAATGTGATTGCCTATGACATTATTCATCAGGATGAAATCATAGGTTTTGCGATGCTTCGAAAGTATGATAGTGGTTGTTATTTTCTTTGGAACTTTGCAATTGATAAAGACTATCAGAAGCAAGGTTTAGGCAAAGAAGCGTTTCTCCAATTAATGGATCATCTAAAAGAAGAAGATCAACTAAAAGAAATCTCAACAACTTATCTTTGGGGAAATGAATCCGCGAGACATCTCTATGAGTCGATCGGGTTTGTAGAAACAGATGTGATTGATGAACCAGATTGTCATGAAGTGAACATGTTGCTAACCATTCAGGAAAGAATACTGAAAAAAGAGTAAGGAGTGCAAAATGAAAACATTATTCTTATATTTCTCAGGGACAGGAAATACCAAATATGCAGTCACCAAATTAGCCGATTTGCTTGAACAAAATCCTTCTGTATATTCCATTGAAGAAGATATCGACTTTGATTCGCTGATACAAACAGCGGATCGAATTTTGATCGGTTATCCAATCTACGGCAGTGATATTCCGATGATTATGAGAGATTTTCTGCGAAAGCATCTGGATAGTTTTCAATATAAGCAAATAATGACACTTGCTACTCAGATGATGTTTTCAGGAGATGGTGGAGCATTAGCATGTTATTTCTTAAAAGATGCTAATGTGAAATGTATTGCTTCTATGCATATCAATATGCCGGAAAACATTGCAGATTTTAAATTGTTTAAGATAAAAACCGATGAAGAATCACAGAGTGTATTTCAAAAAGCCGAACGAAAGATTGAAATGTATGCGAAGAAGATCCTTTCTCAAAAAAAGATTAAGACCGGTCGAAGATTCTTCTCAAGACCACTCGGATATCTCACCCAAAGAGCTTATTTTAGACCATTTCACAACAGTATGCAGAAAGCCTGGAAAGTCAATGAAAATACTTGTATTACCTGCGGTATCTGTGTGAATAACTGTCCTGTTCATACATTGGAACTAATCGATGGAAAAATTGAGTCAAAGGGAGAGTGTACACTATGTTATCGATGTGTGAATCTATGTCCGACTCAATCCATTAAAATACTTGGCAAGCATTATCCAACAAAACAATATATCAAAAAATAAAAGTAACCTATAACATTTGTCCCAAAGTAGACACTTAACTAAAGCTGTCTACTTTTTTATTGTCATAAATACGTAATTATGGAAGTTAAGATAATTATATGAGAGTAAATAAATAACGACTCAATTACATGTCTCCGATTAGTTACAGAATTCAAAAATAGGCTTTTATATTGGGCTAATAAGTGATATAACTATATGTATACATATTCATTATTAGTACTGTTAAAAATACAACTAATCCATTATTGTTGTAGGTTTTGTTGAATATGGTGATGGAGGGTATTATTTATAATGTTAGAAGAATGCATTTATTATGAGAATACTCATAAATATAGACAGTGGTGTATAATTTTATCAATACTGTTTTTAATTGGTGTTGTCTGTGGGATTAGTGCAATAATTGTTTATCACATAGTAAAACCTATTGACATATTAACAGTATATCAACCAAAAGGAGAAGAGTTCATAGGCACGGCTATATGTAGTATACTCCTAGTTTACTTTACAATATTAATATTTAAATCAAAATATCATATTAAGTCTATTTGTATAAATAAAAATGAAGTTAGATTAGTAATTATGAATACGGAAAAAGTCTATAATAAATT
>QKCT01000072.1 GCA_003245625.1 Bacillota bacterium
TAAACCCAGAACGAAACAATGCAAGAGTGATTCTTCCAATCTCATCCTATAAATTTATTTCTACAGAGCATAAAATCGATTATGTGTTCTATGCCAATAATTATGAAGATAGTAATACCTCGATGCGTTTCTTTGATACTGCAGAAGAAGCATTGTCTGTTTTCCGGGAAGGAAAACGCAGGGCCAAAGGGACCACTTCCGAAGTGGGTTTGGTCACAAGTTATTTTGCGAATCCTTTTGGGCCAATTCAGTTGGAAGAAGAAACGGAAGTTCTATTACAACAAATGTTTCATACTTTGTTTGAGAAAAACATTCAGGTCGGAGAATTATATACGAAACTAGCAATTCCAGGGAAAGAAAATAAAGGCGTTAATTCTGCAGCCAGAGCTGTTTTGAATCTCTTGATCAAGTAGATAAAATGAAATGATTTGTCAGCCGTAAGGAATACGGCTGACTTTCTTTTAAAAATAAACAATAATTTCAGAAACAATAGATTATCGATTACATTTGTGATACCATAGAAAGTGATGATTCTAATAAAGAATCAACTTATCAAGCAAAACCCTATTTGGAGGTCGTATGAAAAAATTACTGATTGTGGTTGGTTTGCTATTTGTTCTTGCAATGTCCGGTTGTTCCAGTCAAATGATGTGTAATCTGAATCCGGATTTGGCTGCTTGCCAAATCACCTATGATCCGATTACCAATGATACAACGGGAGAAGTTACAAATGATGAGGTTTTAAATGTCTTTGATAGTGCAGAAGAGTATGATTTTTCGATTACTGAACTTCATACGTTTTCCTATACAGACAATGCCGGCATCCCTTATGTTGATATTGAAGAATTCCTATATGTAATGCATGAAGGGCTGCTATATTATGATGTTTCGATTCGAGATACCTTTACCATTACGTTTACAGTCAATTACGGAAGTTCTATTTTTGGTGGATATCAGTACCAAATGGAGATCGATGCGATTGAGCATACCTTGTATTACAATGATATTAATTTTGCGGGTGAATTCAATACTGGACAAGACATTTCTCATGAGTCTGGTTTAGACGCTGTTAGTAGCGATTACACCGAAGGTAATTTGGAATACACCATCGATCTCGATGATTACAACATCAAAATCGTTGAGGAAGATGGGATTTATTTCGTTCCTCTTTATCTGGCTAACCAGTTATTTACCGGGGATTATCTCAATGTATATCAAAATGGGACTTCCCTCTATATCACCGATTACTTCGATGAAATGGATACTTGGGTAGTTGGCTCTGATGATACACTATCTGGGGCTACCGAAGCCAATATTATCGAAAATACGCAGAATTTCGTTGCCTTTTTCTTCGATAATTTCTATGGGTTAAAGGAATATAAAGGCGTTGACTCATATTTGACTTTAATGGAAGAACAAGGTTTGTATGATGTCACGTCAATGGCGGAACTGGACGAGTGGATTTTTGATTTTGTGATTGGGTTGAATGATTTACATACCTCAGTCATTGATCTTGGATATTTATCTAGCGGGACCGTCATTAATATGTTACAAGATGGAACGAAATGGAAAGATTTCTATGATGTCTATCTCAGTGATGCATGCTACGAAAGAGAAGTTGAGATTGATTTTAGGGAATATGATGATTACTATATTTTAGAGCTCAACGAATTCAATTTGGATACTCTTAGTTATTTGGAAACCCATCTCGTGGATTTAGATTCTGAGAAACCAATCTATATCGATTTGGCTTGTAATCCAGGTGGGTCTTTGGTTGCGGTTTTGGAATTGCTTACTTTTATGACGAATGATCCGATTACGTTTACGTACGAAATCACAAAAACTCAAGAAATTTATTCACAGGGATTACAATCTTCCACACCACGTGCCGTGGAGAATGAATTTTATCTGTTTACATCCAAAATGACCTATAGTGCCGCAAACTTGTTTACCTCTATGGTAAAAGATAATCAGTTGGCAACGATTATCGGTAATGACAGTTCAGGAGGGGCGTGTGCGGTCATCTATACGGTGTTACCAAATAATATGATTATCACATATTCTTCCTATATGGCAATGATGAACGATGCAGGAGATATCATTGAAGACGGCATCGACACCGACTATTATTATGGGGCATCCAATAGTATTATGGATATGTTGAACTATGTCTATTCTTTCTATGTGTTAAATACTGATGTTGCGATTACAGACAATACGGTTGGGAACAGTGTCGATGTTGCAATTGAAACAAATAACTTATCACCACTTGTCGATTTTGATCAATATGAGGTTGTTGTAACGAATTACACGACTGGTGAAGTTTTAGGTAGCGAATCCTATGATTCCACTAGTTTCCACTTTAGCAATAGCTTTACGTCTCAATCTCAAATGGAAGTAGTGGTCTATGTGACCTACACTTATTTGGGGAATACAGTTCGTGTTCCGGTATACGATATCATAACGAATACAACCATATAAAAAAAGACCGAGCAACTTTCGTTGTTCGGTTTTTCTTTTATTAAACTTCAAAATCATTGATATGATTGACTGCATTCAATTTGGAATCGAGTAAATCATCGACTTGTCTTGTCCACCAACTGGCATAATGGACACTAGACAATGCAGTTTTATGGATGGCTCGAACATATGTGAGACATTGTGCTTTAATGGCTTCTTTGATATCCTTCGATTCGGATAGATGGAACAGATGAGTACCAGCAAGAGAAATATAATCGATTAAGGTTTGGTAATCAGTGGCGTTTCTCCGTACCACATGAATTCCTAAACCAGCGGCTAATATGATGGACCAATATAACTGTGGTTGGTTTTCGGAATCAAAGTCGGTTCCCGGTTTTAACAAAATATGATTGAGGAAGAACTCAATTGCACCAGTTGCTTCATGCGTTTCGATTTGATAGGGAGCATTTTTGGTGATTTCTTCCGACAATCGATGAATTGCTTTTGTGGTCGGTGTTTCAATACCAAAATCATCGATATATGTATAAAGAAGGATCTCATAATACGCATTTGCTTGAACCTTCGACATTGGAACTCGTACATGATCGAAGATTTGTCTTAGTTGATCGACATGTTCGATATGCAATAATCCAATATTGACAGTAAGACATTTCTCCAACATCTTGGAATGCTCGATGACAAAATCTGCAAGTTCAAAATATCCTTTTGTCTCAAAAAAGGTGAATAGAGTAAGGAAATAATCCGGCGTCCGTATTTCTGAATCGATGTGTTCTAAGAATAAACGAATGAACGTTGGAATCGGATCAGACATTAAGATCAAACGCTCTTTATCGATTTTAGTTGGGTAGCTTTTAAGAAGTTCATCGAAGAACAAGAAGAAGTTCTCTTTCGGATTACTAGGAATAGGTGACGGTACTGGTTTAGGGTCTTCTTTTGGAGTAGAGAGTTCTGGAATCGGTTTTGGTTTGTCAACAGGAGTTTTGATCTCTTCTTCCAGGACAGGTTCCACTTCCACTGACTCTTGTGTTTCTATCGTTAATTTGGATTCTTCGATTGGTTCTGGTTCTTCGAATGATTCCGTTTGAGAATCAGATTCAATTTCCGGTGCAGGCTCAATAACGACTGGTTCTGTAATTGGTTCTGGTTTTGGAATTTGTTTTTCTTCAGGAATTGGTTTAGTTTCTGGTTCCTCTTCTAAGAACTCTTCGAATCCATTGTTGTCTGGAATCTCCTCTTCCATAGGAAGGGTCTCTTTACCATCCAATTCAGCATCAGATTCCATGTAAGCAATCAAATAATCATAGATAATTCGAAAGTCTTTCCAAAGGCCAAGGTACTCCTCCATCTTGTTTCCATCACCACTATTTATGATTTCACTCATGTCCTGATCCAAAACAGAAAAATCATCCAAAAGGACGATGCGATAGGTGATTTCTTTTAGACATTCATTTAACTTGATATGATTATAAATGACATCGTCGGTTTGAACGGGTTGTTCCGATTTGATGAAATCATGGATAGACCATAATTCTTCCAGATTATTGGAACGGACCAAAACATCGAATTCATTGAAAACTTTCGGTAAAAGCCGATCCATCTTCTCTGTTTCTTTCTGTTTCATCACGATGTCGAATAATTCGACAAACCAGCTGTCCATAACAAATCCTCCATACATGTATTATAGCACGAGAGATATCACAATCTCAATTCCTGTTTTATATTGTTACAATATAAAGATGGGAAGAAATATTTCACTGATAGCTTACATTATACACGAAAAGAGATAAAATCATGTGAAATTTTGTGTTTTATAGGAATGAGAAAGAGAGAATTTCTCGATTCCATCTTGAAATGACCTTAATAGAGGCATCCTTTTTTAAAAAGTGATTATTTCAATAGAAATGTCCACAAATCTATAGCCATATCTGTCACAAATGACAAAACTGACCCATTGATTTCAAACGAAAGTATTTTTTTAAAAAAAATATCACGATTAAAGAGCGCCAAATCTGGCGCTTTTAAAATATGAACAAAAAAATAAGACATATCTGCGCTGTTTTTGGTACTTGCGATTTACTATAATAAAGTTACAAAATAGAGCAGTAGCATTCTTTTCGAAGAATATTACAACGAAACCTATGGATGACACACGATCAGGAGGACAAAGACATATGGATACAACGATTGCAAGAGCGGCAGCGAGACTCTATGATTTTTCAGGTGTATTGGAAGTTGTCGATTGTATCGACAGAAACAATGCGAAAACAATCTACCGAAAGAGTGGACTTAGAAACCCATTTATCTCGATTTTCCCAGCGAAAATTTTTCAAGAAAATGGATTTCATTTTTACTCAGACATGAGCGGTGGGCACGTTATCATGGAAATCCATGATTTCACAACCTTAAAATCATACATGGAAGCTTTGTCCGATCATAAGATTTTCGGGATTTATTGGGACGAAATCTTTGAAACCATCCGCAATGACCATCAAATCAGTTGATTCTTTCAAAACTGATTCTTTTGAAAGGGCGATTGCCCTTTTTCTATTGAAAGCTGACCTCTGTATGTCAGGAACCAAAGTTTGATCATCAACTTTGTTTACTCCAGGTTCCATCTTGGTGTCAGAGACATCAAGTTGAACATACTTATCTCAAAGAAAGACACGCTGACTTGACATTAATCATATCGTCGTGTCTTTCTTTTATCTAAAAAACTAGGATTTTCTTGACAGATATGGCATAAATGAATTTCCGACAACCTATCCAACCATTTCAAACCCAAAAACTACAAAAAACCTGTAAAAAGGAGCCCTAATTCTCAGCCTTTTTCGATTTATCACGAAAAAGTGACATATCTGCGCTGTTTCTTGATTGACTGGATTTGTATAATAGAAGCATACAATGGGTAAAACCTATTGGGACGGGGTGGTACAAACACTTTTTTGTTACAGAAAAACACGAATACGGCAACAAGCTATTTACATTACATCGAAAACAGGTCAACCAACCTGTTTTCTGTATGTTTACCATAGATTCGATTCAAGCAGGCGTAAAGGGTTATTCTTGCTTGTTTTTTTTATCATCCCTTGAAAAAAGTTTTCCAATTTCGACAAATTGTGATTTGTTTCAAAAAAGAGACATTAGATAATGCTATAATATAGCAGAGATGAAAGGAGACTATATCTCATGCAACCATTCTTATTTACACAAACATCAAAACGAAAATTACGTTTGGATCCGGATTTTCATCCGATTATCCTAAATAATATAGAATTTGAAACTGCAGTACGCAATAGTGCAAATCCGGTAACGATACTGATTTCCATTGAGCGTCCAAAAGAGCAGTTTTCCACAATTCGCTGTAAGATTTTTCATGAAGAAGAAAACCAAGAACAAGCAAACTTTATCTACTTAGAACGATTGATTAAAACTTTAATTTGGTTAAAAGGCGGATTTCGAATCTATTTTGGTGGAAACACAAGAATGGGCGAATTCATCCAAAAGGCATATGCACCAGGCGGATTACGTGAATTCGACGCTCATTTCATGGCTCGAGTTTATGAGCACCCGTTTGAAGTACTGAATTTGCCTCTCGAAGAGGTTCCTGGTAATTTCGAAACATCCTATCCAGTTGGAAGACATCTAGATGGGTATCGAATCGGTTTTGATGCCGGAGGTAGTGATCGCAAGGTATCGGCAGTTGTAAATGGCGAATCGATTTATAGTGAAGAAGTCGTTTGGTCACCTAAAATAGAGGCAGATCCAACCTATCATTATGAAGGAATCATGGATTCCATCACAAGAGCCGCATCAAAACTTCCCAGAGTAGATGCGATTGGTGTTTCAAGTGCTGGGATTTATATTGATAATCGTGTCGCAGTTGCTTCTTTGTTTCGAAAAGTACCGGAAGAACGATTTGATCTAGAAGTAAGAGATATTTTCTTACGAGTTCAAAAAGAATTCAACAACGTCCCTTTAGTGGTTGTCAACGACGGAGACGTGACTGCATTAGCAGGTGCAATGAGTTTGGAATCCAATAATGTATTGGGGATTGCGATGGGCACTAGCGAAGCCGCTGGATATGTGGATGGTGTTGGAAACATCACTGGATGGCTAAACGAATTATCATTTGTCCCAGTCGATTACAATCCAAAAGCGATGAAAGACGAGTGGAGTGGTGATTTTGGTGTTGGGGTTCACTATTTTTCCCAAGACGCTGTGATCAAACTGGCTAAGAATGCAGGTATTCCTCTTAACGAAGAGGACAGTCCGGCTGAGAAACTAAAAGTCGTTCAGAAACTTTGCCAAGAAGAAAACCAAGATGCATATGAGATTTTCCGTACCATTGGTACTTATTTGGGATATGAATTAGCGTATTATTCAAAGTTTTATGAAATCGATTATGTTTTAATACTAGGAAGAGTAACCAGCGGTATCGGTG
>QKCT01000037.1 GCA_003245625.1 Bacillota bacterium
CAATGCAAATACTAGCACGACTGCTGACATAATAACTTTTGTTTTTAAAGATTTCATTTTTCTTTACCCCTTTTCTATTTTTTTTAATTTTCTTTTGCTTGATTAGAAATCGTAGACTTCAGTTACAGTGAACTGCATGTCCAATTTGATACCGCCACCCATTAAGGATATTGTATGGTCAGCGTCTTCCCCTTCAAACCATACGATAACACTTACCCGCATTACATCTCCTGGTTCGAAATAAGAAATTTCTTCGTGCATGACCTCTTCCGGACTATAGAATGATTCAGTAAGTGGTTCTAGTTCACCGGGTGCAGTCCCATTTGTTGACTGCCGTTTAGCGTAAGTTGTGCCTATCCCATCAATGATTACTCGAACTCTTAAAGCCTCTTCTGCACCTTGTGCTGAAGATAAAAGATTCATGGACGCTTCCAAATCAACGGGAACATCACCAGCATTTTCCACATAAAATGTGTAAACTAGATATGAAGTTCCGTTATTTGACCCATCCACAGAAGTCATTACTTCATCAGAAGGTAAACACACACTGTCTCCAACTTCGTACAATGTATACTCCGTCCCGCAGTAAGCGGTCATGCCTTGATTATCATCTACTTTTGTGGCCATCAAACGTGAAGTATAGTCTTTCTCTGCTTGGTTCTCGTACATTGTAATTCCCGCATTCTGTGCTGTTCGATCAACCGAGAATGTAAAATTACCGACAACCTCTCCGTAGTATGATACTGCAAATATTAGAAATGTTAGTATCGCACTTACCATAATCCCCAACCGACTAGCCTTAGCAACACGTGCAGCTCTCGAAGCGGAAATGACGCGCTCAGCTAACCTGATCTTTTGGCTCATATCATAAGTTAACCCCCATTTCTTTTGATTTTTTGTCTTTAGGTAATAAAAAAAGCCATCACCCTAGACTCGTCGCATTTCTTATTCCCAAGCAAAAGAAGAAATAAAAAATGCCGACATCTTAATAAGATAACGGCAACTGGCTACCATCTTTCGAAGGCCCTATAGCTTTGCGTCACTAGCTTTCACTAGTTTTGCTATTTACGCGTATAGTATATAATAATCGCGCCCTTTTGTCAACACAAATATGTTTTTTTCGTGAATTTTTGAAATTGTAACGAGAAAGGAGGCATTCGGTGTTGTCTCCGAAGCCTCCTACCTCTGTTGCGAAATAATGGACATGAGAAAAAATTACTATCGTTACGCCTCTGCCTTTAGGCAAAAACTAGATAATATATTGGGTATCCTTGACAAGGAAAAAGCCCGTAATCAAGGAGGTAAAAATCAGTGGGTTTTCATACATGGATGCATGTCCCACTTCTGGTAATTTGATCCAATTAGCGTTCTTAATATGTTTAAATAAATACTCTTGTTCTTTTACCGGTGTGAGTGTATCATTTTCTGCAGAAACGATCATGACCGGTAAATTCAAGGTGGATAACTTATCGCGAACATCAAATGGCTCAGCGGATCTCGTTAAGCGCTCCATAGCATCTAGAAAGTCTGGATTCGAAAAGACAGGATGTAAGACTTTTTCTCTTGCTTTCATCCAATCAAGATGATCCTCATAATACTTCTCAGAATAAATCGTAGGAATGGTCACTTTATAATATAGATCACCATTTCTAGTGTCACCGGCTTTGATCCACCCATCTCCGATATCTCTTAACCACGGAGTTGTATATGAAGCAGAGTTAAACAACATTAAACGTTCTACATAGGATTGATATTTACATGCAAATGCTAAAGCGGCATTTCCTCCGTAGGAAATTCCTACGATATTGATTTTTGGAATGGATAAATACTCCAGTAGATCTTTGATTAAGTCGATTTGAACATCATGTGTATAGGTTTCTCCCACTAGTTTATGAGATTGTCCTTGATCAAAAAAGTCCATACGTAGCACTTGAAACTGCTGGGTTAATGTTTTGATAAACGGTGTCCATGATCTCGTGGACATCATAATACCATTTAGTATTAGTAATTTTGGTTTGGATGAATCTCCATCTAATTCATAAAATATCGGTTTTCCGTTATAATCAAAAATGCTCATGAATATATCCTTCTTCCAACGCTTGTTTGGTCAATTCATCTCTGAATTTTGGATGTGCGATTGAAATCAAAGCTTTCGCTCTTTCGCGAATATTCTTTCCTCTTAAACTCACAATACCAAATTCGGTAACAACATAATCAACATCGTTTCTAGATAAAGAAACCGCAGCTCCCGGTTTTAAAGTGCAAACGATTTTGGACACTTCTTCCCTTTCTCCTGTTTCTTTATTGCGAACCATAGCTGTTGAATAGAGCGAGATAAAGGAACGACCGTTTTTCGCATTTTGTGCACCAACAGCGGTGTCAGTTTGACCACCGGTACCTGAAAATTGTACAGTGCCTATGGATTCACTACAACATTGTCCTGTTAAATCGATCTCTAATGTGCTGTTAATGGAAACCTGATTGTCATTGAGTCCAATAATTGCCGGGTCATTCACATAACTTCCCTTCAGCAACATAACGGAAGGATTGTTATCAATAAAATCATACATTTCTTTGGTGCCAAATGCAAAACAGCATACATGTTTCCCAGTGTGAAGTGTTTTCTTCTTTCCGTTTACTACTCCGGCTTGAATTAATTCGATCATATTGCTCGTGAACATTTCGGTATGAATTCCAAGATCTTTCTTGTTAATCAATGCTTTAGCGACAGCATTTGGAATTCCACCAATTCCTAATTGAATGGTATCTCCATCATGAATTTCATTTGCAATAAAATTCCCAATGATAATATCCTTTTCATTTGGTTCTGGATTCGGCAAAGTTGGAGGTTCATAATTTGTTTTGACTAAATAATCCACATCGGAGATATGAACTTCCATATCACCAAATGTTCTTGGAAAATTATCGTTTACTTCTAATACGACGATATCCGCTTGTTCCAATACTTCTTTTTCATAAATATTGGATAAGGATAACGAAACATAGCCGTGTTTATCCGGCATTGTTGCAGTCGTAATAAAAATATCGACATTCTTATAATCTAAACGTTTCTTTCCTGCAAAGTGCAAGTTATTAGGAATAAACGATATGTTTCCATGCTTGTGGGCTTTTCTTAAAACACCGGTATAAAACCAGCCATCTAGGAAAAACGCATCACGGTATTTTTCGTCAATATAGAAATCTGCATCTGCAATTGGTAGACAATTCGATACAGTTACGTGTTTGACTCGATCCGCAGCCTTGGATAAATTCATCATGAACTCTTGTGGTTCTGCAGCAGCAGATCCGACTACTATGTGCATCTCGCTTTGAATCAAATCAAGAATCTTATCTATCGTAACAAATTCGTGTTTTTTCATGTTTTCCTCCAATTATTTCAGTTTGGCAATCAAGGGGAGAAGAAAGTTTCTCCCCTATACTGCCATTATACCAGAAAAAGGTTTAAGCTTTCGCTTCGATTTCTTCTAGTGTTTCAATCGGTTGTACAACACCGAATGATTCGATTGGATAATCTGTTTCTACAACATCTGTTGTTGTAGGGTTGTCACCCAATACGAATGAGTATTGCAATAATGACATAGAAGCAATACCCCAACGTTTTCCGTCAGAGAAGTCTACTGTACCACCCATAGGGATGTCAATTGGACCTTCTTCCATTGCTGCAATGTAGTTTTCCCAGTTCAATACATCACCGTTGTCAGCTACTCTTTGTAGACCTTCAACGAATACAGTTGCTGCGATGTAACCAGCAATTGCGAATGAATTGGAGTAATAAGCTAATTTTGTAGCGTCATCTAAGTCTGTGTTGTCGATGCAAGCGATGTAATCTGCAACAGCTGCTTGACCAGCTTCTGAATATACGTCAACCCATGCGTTTGTATAGATTGGACGGTTTACAGAATATTGCAAATGATCTACTGCAGTGATGTCAGCATTAACATAAGATGTGAATACTGGAACTTCCAAGTTGTTTTCATACATTGAAGTCAATGTGTAAGCAAATGGAGTTTGGTTCATCGCCAAGATAACTGTTTGAACACCGTAAAGTTCTAATAAAGAAACTGCTGTGTCAACTGTAGTGTCAGAAACTTCGATGTAATAAGCATTTCCAGATTTTCCTAATGTTTCTAATTCCACTTCGATACCAGCTTTAATGGATTTACCGACATCATCATTTGTGTAAAGAACACCAATTTTTGCGTCGCTAGGAAGAGCTTCGTCTCCACCAGTTCCATAAATTGTTTCTGTGATTGCACGAGCAGTCATGATTCTACCATCTGTTAAGTAGATTGGTTGAACTGCCAATACTGGATTTCCAACGCTTTGTTCAAAGTACAAAGTGTTGATTCCGGTAGCTGCATAAACCATAGGAATTCCAACTTCTTGGATATAATCCAAAGTTGCACCTACAGTAGGAGTTCCAAAGTGACCAACCAATGCGAAGATTTCATCATCTTCTACTAATGTTTCAGTCAATGCAACACCTTGTTCTGCATTAAAACCATCATCATAAGTTACGAATTCAATCAATCTGCCGTCAATTCCACCATTGTCGTTGACTTGTTTGAAGACTGCCTTCATACCTTCGTTGAACGGTACACCAACGAATGCCAATGCACCAGATACAGCTGCAGTGTTACCAACTTTAATTGTCGTGTCAGTTACACCTTGAGCTACTACTTCTGCTGTTGTGTCAGTAGATTGTTCTGCAGTTGTAGTTGATTCTACAGCACAACCGACAAATGCGAAAGCAAACGCCAACAGAGACATCATTAATACTAATTTTTTCATTTCCTTCTCCTTTTTTTATATGTATTTTTTATAATTAACCAGTTAAACTGTTTTGGTTCTGGTTATTACCTTTTCTTAACCGCCTAAGTAGGCTTTAATCAATTGATCATCCTTAAGCAATTCTTCTGCCTTGCCTTCGGTTTTTACGGATCCAAGTTCTAATACGTAAACATAATCTGCGATTTTCAATGTTTGATACGCATTTTGTTCTACAATTAGAATTGTTGTTCCTAATTTACTGATTTGTACGATTTTTTGGAAGATTTCCTGTACGATTAACGGTGCTAATCCAAGCGATGGTTCATCCAGCAACAAGAGTTTCGGACGTCCCATCAACGCTCTACCAATCGCAAGCATTTGTTGCTCACCTCCGGAGAGTGTGGAAGCTTGTTGTTTTTTCCGTTCTTTCAATACCGGGAAGAGATCATAAACTTCTTGCAATGTTTCTTTTTGCAATTGTTTTGCGCTCTTCTTTTCTTCTCCAACTACTGCTGATTTTAAAGAATATGATCCAACCAAAAGATTTTCTTCCACGGTCAATCCTCTTAAAATCATACGCCCTTCAGGAGATTGAATAATCCCTTTGGAAGCAAGTTTATAAGGCTCCATATTTTGAATTGGTTGTCCATTGTAGAGAATTTCCCCACCGGCTGCTTTCACCATTCCATTAATGGTTCGAATCGTCGAAGTTTTTCCAGCGCCATTCGCACCTAGAATTGCAACGATTTCGCCTTGTTTCACATTCAAGTTAATACCTTTAATTGCTCGAATGATACCGTAATCGACCACGAGATTTTTAAGTTCTAAAATGTGTGCCATATTACTCACCACCCAAATACGCATCGCGAACAGCCTTACTGCTTTGAATTTCTTTTGGAGTTCCGATTGCCAATTTCTTACCGAATGATACCGCACAGACTGTGTCACAAATATTCATGACCAAGCCCATGTCGTGTTCCACTAGGAAAATGGTTGCGTTGTATTCTTTTTGAATCTTTTTGATTGTTTCTGCTAAATTCTCTGTTTCTGCATCATTCAAACCAGCTGCTGGTTCATCCAGAATAATCAATTTTGGATTAACCATCAATGTTCTTGCCAATTCAATTTTTTTCAAAATACCATATGGTAATCCTAGTGGGTATGAATAAGCATAAGCAGATAAATCTAAGTCTTCCAAGATTTTTGCAACTTTGCTTCTCATGACAATTTCTTCACGACGCAGTAATCTTGAATTCAGTACATGTCCGAAGAATGTACTGCGATATAATGTATGGGCCGCAACCAACAAGTTTTCCGTTACGTTGAGTTCCCAAATCATTTCTACATTCTGGAAGGTTCTAACAATTCCTTCTTTGATAATGTTATGAACGACGATGTCATTCAATTTTACAACTTCGTTTAAATTATTGCGGAAGTACATTTTTCCGCCAGTTGGACGGTAGAAACGAGTAATACAGTTAAATACCGTTGTTTTACCAGCACCATTCGGACCGATTAAACCGAATATTTCACCTTCTTTTACTTCAAAGCTTAATTGATCAACTGCTTTTAATCCACCGAAATGCATCGATAAATCTTCCAGTTTCAATACCACCTTCTCGTCCAAAGCGTACGTTTCTTTGTTTTTGTTAATATCTAGCAGAATTTTATGATAGCGTTCTAAAAGCGCTTTATGATGAGCGATATTCTTATTTGCTTTCTCTGTCATCGCTTTTGCTTTTGCAACGAATCGTTCTTCGACTGCCGTCATTTTGGCTTGAATCTTTTTTTCGATTTCAATTGGATTGATCGAAGCCGCTTTCGCTCGCAAAACTTGAAATTCTTCTTCTACATTTGCAAGTGCTGCTTTTTTCTTCTCATCCAATTCTTTTTGCTTTTGAAGATATTTTGGTTCTTCCAAAGACCAATCTTGAGACTTTTCTTTTTGACGCAATATGGTTTGATTTAAAGCGCGATTACGCCAATAAAATTTCTGTTCCACCTTATTGATTGCTTCATTATATACTTCTTGAGCATACTCTGATTTCACTGTTTTATCTAAATCATGTGGCAATAATAATTGTGCTTTTTTCAGAGACAATCGATCTAGAGTTTCAGTTTTGATCGCTTCCATCTCTTGCAAACGAATCGGAAGGATACTTTGTTGGAAATCGAGTTGAGTTTGATGATTTTTTACTTTACGTTCGTACCAAAGAACGAAGAGGTTATTCAGCGTCAATGCCATATTTGTAATCCCTCCATTTCTTCTTAAGTTTTTGAATTAGAATCTTTAGTTTTACTCCGAGTGTTTGAACCAAGCGGATCAACCCTCCTGGATAGAACATAACGACAACGATAATCAATACACCATTCAATACAATCGTGATTGCAGGATTATTGACAAAGAAATCGATTTGTTTGAAAACAGCCAAATCCAATCCAAAGATCATAAAGGTTCCTAAAATAATTCCGTATATCGATTGACTACCTCCGACGATTACTGCCGCAAGAATATTCAACGAAAATCCAAGTGTCCATGTAGACGGTATTGTAAAGGACCAGTATGACATATAAAGAACACCGGCAAGCATCGCATAAACAGTAGAAACGATGAATGCCAATAAACGATAACGGAATATACTTACACCCATCGCTTGAGCTGCCGACGAAGAATTTCGCATCGCTAGCAACGCTCTTCCTGTAGGGCTCTTCATGATATTCATTGTCAAGACCATAATGAAGAACAAGAAAATGGATATAAAGATAAAAATCGTATTGTGACTTAACGATAAAACATTCTTAAATAAAATGATTCCGTCGATTCCTTCTCCTGTCGTTCCGCCGGTGATATCAGTCGCACGTTTGAACACTTCATTTAAAATCTCTGACAACCCTAAAGTAATAATCGCAAGATACATTCCTTCAATTCGAAGAGAAATAAATCCTACTACCGTTCCTAAAATGATTGCACCGATCACAACTGCAATAATCGTTAAGAAAATAGAAAGTCCCAATTGGTTTGTGAAATATACGACAAAGTATGCTCCTAAACCAACAAACCCAGCTGTTCCTAAAGAGGCTAACCCTCCATATCCGAGCAGGATTGAGAATCCCAAAGCGATGATTGTGAAAATCATCGTTGATCCGAATGCTCGTAAAACAGCAACCGGAACATCAACGCCCATAAGGCGTAATAATTGGACAGCAAACATCAAGAATACAATGATTAAGAACCCAAAATATGGATGATTCTTAACGCTGTGCCAACGTTGCTTTCTAAGTTGTTTCATTTCGCTTTTATATGTCATGATTACACCTTCTTCGCTATCTGTTTTCCGAATAATCCGGAAGGTTTCACCAAAACGATAACCAAAATGATGATATATACAACTGCATTTTGCCATGTCGAGGTAACAATTGACATTAAATTAGTCAAAATTGGTATAAGGATTGTAGATACTAAAGGTCCTGCAAAAGAAGTAAAACTTCCTAAGATTGCGGCCAAGAACCCATTCACCTGAGTTGGAATCATCATCGATACTTGAAGTGATCCACTGATTGGTGCATATATAACTGCTGCAACACCACCTAATAAACCAGCAATTGCCCAGCTCATCGCGGTAATGACTCTTGTATTTACCCCCATCATGGAAGCTACTAGTTCATTGGATGCAGTAGCTCGAACGCCAAGCCCCCATTTCGTAAATCGCAAGAGACTAAATAGGGTTACCAATAACACAATAGT
Source organism: Bacillota bacterium (assembly GCA_003245625.1). Taxonomy (GTDB): domain Bacteria; phylum Bacillota_I; class Bacilli_A; order Izemoplasmatales; family Hujiaoplasmataceae; genus 4572-104. The sequence continues at coordinate 8,537 of QKCT01000037.1, forward strand.
GATTCCGAGTGCATAAATAGAATGCATCGTAATATTGTATTTCAAAGGCGAATCACCAATCGTAAATTGAATATTATCCGCGTAAGACAACTTCTGAACGGTCAACGGAAGTGTTCCAAATACGATCGGGATTAAACCAGTAAATACCAATACCAATCCCATCGTAATCATCTGTTTTCCAACTGGTGTTGGATACTTTGATTTACGGATGATAAACACATCAATGAATACACCAAGTATAAATGAGAACATCGCACCTGTGAACATTGCTATCAAAACAACGTAAGTCATGTTCATATCTGGAAATTGTGCACTAACTAATGTGCTAATTTTTGCAGCTGAGAATGCCGCGACAGTCGCTATCATCCCTTGTGCGAAGTTCGTGGTCGTAGATGTCTTGAAAATCAAGACAATACCTGTAGTAGCCAAAGCCAACACACAGACTTGTACGATGGATCCAAAGATTCCGTTCAGAATCAAATACAATCCTCCACCAGGGATTTCTACAGTGACATAAACTCGATAGAATAAGAATAAAATTCCTAATACAATCATCATATTAATCGAGATATCCGCAGCCTTCCAAGGTCTTTTCAATTTTTTGAATACTGTCGCTTTGAGTACAATATGTACAACTGCTAAAGCGGCAATAAAGAGGAGAACATCTCTCCAGAAACCATCTGTATTAATCATGACGATTTCCCCCATCTGATAATGTTAGCAGCCCAAACATATCCAATACCTGCAGCAAGCATACAAATCACAGAACCGTCTTTGACTTTGTTCTCTTGTAAAGCTAAGTGCAAGGATAGAATTTGATCCACTTGGCCAATATGACCATAGTTTTCCAAATAGATTGTTTGGTCTTCTTTTAATCCCAGTTCATCTAAAATAAATTGATGTCCGGAACGCTTAATGTGTAATATCGCCAAAAAGTCGATATCACTTCTAACCATATCTGATTTTTCCAATGCTGTGTCGATACATTTAAACCAATTCGGCATGGAAACTTCGTTCAATCGATCTTTCATCTTTTGAGCATCCATCAAACGCAACGATTTTTTTGCTTCTTCCAAATTTTCACAAGTGATTGGATTAGCAGTACCACCAATCTCAACTCCAGCAGTTCTGGATAGTGAGCCATCTGCGATGATGTGCGATCCCAGTAACAAATTCTCAGGATGGTTTTTCTTCAAAATCAAAGCGCCTGCCCCAGCACCTAAATTAAACATCATGGACATATTTTTGTCGGTAAAATCGACAAAGTCGGAATTCCGGTATCCACCAACGACAAGAATCATATTGATGTCATCATCCGCTATCAGCATATCTTTGGCCATCTTCAATGCCGAAACCGTCGTACAGCAACGATTTGCTACATCGATTCCCCATGCATTGGTAGCACCAATTTTATCTTGAATGTATAGTGCTGAAGTAGTAAGAGGATACTCTTTCCATTCTTCACCAACACACAAAACAACATCAATGTCTAATGGATCGACACCGGTGTTTTTCAATGCGTCAAGCGCAGCAAAGACACCCATTTCCTGAGTGCCATCTTGTTCCCCCGGTACCGCTTTTGTAACAATTCCGAGTTTGCTTATGACCGCGTCTTCCGACCAAACACCTTTGGTCGCATCGCTAATTTCTTTTGCGGTCATCATCTTGCTTGGCAGATAGATGCCGGTTCCAACAATTCCTACTGTTGGTTTTTTCATACTATCACGTCTTTCTATTATTATGTATTACAGTCTCATTCCACCGTCAACAGAAATTGTTTGTCCGGTAATGTAGGATGCATCTTGACTTGCCAAGAATAGTGCGACATTGGCTATTTCTTCCGGTTGACCTAAACGTTTGAGCATGGTCATTTGAGCAAATTTGTCGAGTAGATCTTGAGGAACTGTTTTTAAAATATCTGTCATGGTATATCCGGGAGCAATTGCATTGACTCTAACTGGAACACCTTTTCTAGCGAATTCTTTAGCCCATGTCATCGTTAATCCGATGATACCGGCTTTGGTAGCGGCATAGTTAGCTTGACCAATGTTTCCATATACTCCAACAACACTGGAGATATTGATAATCGATCCGCCACCGATTTCTTCCATTTGAGGACCAATATGACGAACGAGATTAAACGCTCCTTTTAGATTGACATCCAAAACAAGGTTCCACTGTTCATCAGTCATCTTTCTTGTCATGGAATCTCTTGTGATTCCTGCATTGTTCACTAAAATGTCGATTTTTCCAAATTTAGCAACAACATCATCAAAGAATTTTTTACAACCTTCAACGTTTGTTACATTTAACGGAAAATAGGTTACATTTTCCATTTCATATTTCATTTCACCCATGTCAGCAGCAACTACTTGTGCACCAGCATTTGCGAAAGCTTTGCATATTTCCATACCGATTCCTTGTGCTCCACCGGTAACAACTGCAACTTTACCTTGTAGTTTCATATTTCTTTCTCCTTCTTATCTTTTAATGATGATACCGGTTCCCATTCCTCCACCGATGCAAAGGCTGGCAAGACCGATTTTTTTGTCTTGTTTGATCATTTCATGTAACAATGTGACAACGATTCTATTGCCTGAAACACCAACTGGATGACCTAAAGCAATCGCACCACCGTTGACATTTGTTCTTTCGAAGATTTCTGCTTCTGTCAAATCATGTTCTTCGGCTAATTCTTTGACAACACCGATGGATTGTGCAGCAAATGCTTCATTCAATTCAATTAATTCCATTTCAGACAATTTCATCCCTGCCGCACTTAGTGCGTTACGAACCGCTGGAACAGGACCAAGTCCCATATAATTTGGGTCTACTCCGCCTTGGCCAACAGAAACGATTTCTGCCAGTACAGGTAGATTGAATTCTTTCACAGCGTCCTCACTAGCGATGACCATGAATGAAGCTCCGTCATTAATCCCGGATGAATTTCCGGCTGTAACAGATCCATCCTTTTTAAATGCTGGACGTAATTTTGCAAGAATTTCGGGAGTTGTTGTGCGATTTGGATATTCATCCTTATCAAATACGACAACACCTTTTCTTGATGGAATTTCGATTGGGACGATTTCGTCATTAAAACGACCGGAATCAACCGCTTGAATTGCTTTCACTTGAGAAGCATATGCAAAAGCATCTTGTTCTTCTCTTGAAATATTATGTTTGTCGACGATATTTTCCGCAGTGATTCCCATGTGCATATCACCAAATGCATCGGTCAATGCATCCTTTAATATATGGTCTTCCATTTGGATAGCACCCATCTTATATCCGGAACGTACTTTTCCGGTTGTTAAGAATGGTGCTCCTGACATAGATTCGACGCCACCAGCGACGACGATTCTAGAAAATCCCGCTTGAATTCCAACGTATGCGTTCATAATGGATTTCATTCCACTACCGCAAACCATGTTTAATGAGTATGCCGGAACTTCTTGTGGAATCCCGGACTTAATGGAAATTTGTCTTGCGACACCCTGCCCTAAATTAGCTGGCAGAATATTTCCAACGATAACTTCTGTAATTTGATCTTTGGGTACTTTCGTTTCATCAAGCAATTGGGTCAATACCTGGCTTCCAATGTCCGATGGATGGACATCCTTCAACGTGCCTAAAAAAGCCCCGATAGGACTCCTTTTCGCACCGATGATAAAAACTCTTTGCTTCAATTGAATTCCTCCTTGGATGTAATATGTAATTTAATATATGAATAATTATTCATATTGTGATAATATTTTAATACAAGATGAGGCGATTTGTCAAGCGCTTTCATCAAATAAAAATTTTTTCATAAATAATATATCTTCCCCATAATTAGTCATATTATTGATTTCTTCGCTAACTGTAGCGGATTTTTATGTAAGCAGCTTACATTTTCTATAACATGAAGGTGTGTTCATATAATGTGTTTTCGGAATGCTCTTGTTTTTTTTTTCGTGATAAAGTACAATAGTTTTGGTGATAAAATGGAAAAACTCGATTACAGATTGCCGAAGACAAAAGTCGGAGAGCGTTCGTTTAAAAAAATTATCAAAGCAGGGAAAACTCTGTTCGCAAAAGATGGATTTCAATCGACGTCAATCAATGACATCATTGCGAAATCAAAAGTAGCCGCAGGAACGTTTTATATTTACTTCGACAACAAACTAGCCTTATATATGTATCTCTTATATGAGTATAGACAAAATATTCGCCAAGCCGCCTCTGAGGCAATCAAAGAGTGTAAAACGAGATACGATGCCGAAAAAGCGGGATTGAAAGCTTTTATCCTATATGTAAAGAAAGATCCACTTGCTTACAAAATTATTTGGGAATCACTATTTGTTGACCCTCAAATTTTCCGAGACTACTATACTTCTTTTGCTCAGTCCTATATTCACCACTTAAAGAAGTCCGTTGAGAACGGTGAGATTCGTTCTGATATCGATTTAGAAACCATATCCTACATCTTAATGGGAATCTCTAACTTCGTCGGATTACAAATTATCTTTAATGACAATTCCGATGAAGTCGATATTGACTTTGTAGTAGAGGAATCGATGAAGTTATTGCGAAGCGGAATGTTTTGCGATCCAAATACAAAATAAGTATTATAAAAGAATAAAGGCAGCCTGCGCTGCCTTTTCTATATAAAAAAAGGATAGACCACGTCTACCCTATTCGTCTAAATTTCCATTCTTGTATCAATAATGTTGCTAAAACTATCGACATCCCATGGGGATTGCATAATCATCTTTTCAATCTCAATCACAGATTTTGGTTGATTGAAATAATATCCTTGCATGAATCGAATTCCAAGATCATAAATCGTTTTGATCATTTCTTCGTTTTCAATTCCTTCTGCAATCACAACCTTTTGTGCTTCTTTTGCCTCTCTAAGAATTCGGTTAATTGCATCGATATCGCTTGTTCCATCCATGATCAATAAGATATTCTCTCGATCTAACTTCACAATTCCCGCTTCCAAATTCTTCATATCTTGAATAATTTCATTTTTCGGTCCAAGATCATCAATAGCCAAGCGGAAACCAAATTTACGGAACTGATTGATATTACTCATCGCATTATGATTCTTTGTCAAACTATAATAATTATTGATTTCCAGGCAGAATAACTCTGGACTCAACCCGTACTTCTTGGTAATATTGAAGAATTGTTTTGCCAAACCATCTACTTCCAATTGTTTTGGGCTGAGGTTAGTGGAAATGAATAAGTCTCCGATACGTGTTTTACTACGCCATGTTTTATACTGCATGACATTCTTTTCAAAGCCCCATGTACCAAACCAGGTAATATCTCCTGTTAACTCCATAACGTTTAAGAATTTCCCAGGGGGTAAGATTCCTTTCGTTGGATGCTTCCACCGTAGTAATGATTCTAATCCAATAATTTTTCCACTCTTAACATCGACGATCGTTTGATAATAAAGAAGGAACTCATCATTGGAAATCGAACGTTTGATTTCTTGGTAATACTCGACATTATGTTGTTCAGATTCGATGAGGTCTTCTGAATACATATGAAGACGGTTCTTGCCGGCTTTCTTCGCAACATAAACAGCGATTTCAGCATTCTTAAATAACTGATCAGAGGATATTCCATCATATGGGAACACAACCACTCCAATCGATGCGGTAATCTCTTGATTTGTGCTTTTCAAAGGTTCACGGAACAAATTCAATAAGTCATCTCCAATCTTGGAGATTGTCTCGGCGTCGATAACACCGGTGTAATAAAATAAGAATACGTCCTTTTGTAAATGTCCAGTAATCGCTAGTTTACCACCATATTTTTTTAGTTTCTTTTCTAATTCGATGGTAATTTTATCGATATCTTTTTGTTGCGAGTATTCTTCCGCAATTCGACGAAAATCATCGATGTTGATCATATACAAAGTTGCCAAAGAACCCTCTTTGGCTGTTTTGATAGAATGATCAATCAAAGCCAAAAGACTCATATTTTTGATATCTTCTTTTTTTAACTCTTCTTGTTGATTGCTTTCTCCTCGTTCCGCAGCTTCTTGTCGTTCTTTCATCGCTTTTTTGTTTTTATGCATTTCCGCGATTTCATAGGCAACATTTCGATACAGGAAGAATAGAACGGTAATCGTCAATACGATTAGAACAATAGCGACTGCTATCTCAAATCCTTGACTCGTTGCGGCGAAGATTAAATTTTCAATCATAACTATCCCTCCTATTCACTTAAGCTTGCAAATACATCAGCTCTTCTGTTTTTTGGTATTTGATTAAAACGGTCTACAAATTTGTAGACATCCTCCAAAATCAACGGTTTGGAGAAGATATATCCTTGGAACACATCGGTGGAAATTTCTTTTAGGTATTCATATTGTTTCTTGGTTTCGACACCTTCAGCGATGACTTTCATATCCAAATTGTGAACCAAATTAACAATCGTCGCAACGATTCTATGATCTTTTGGATTTGCAAAGATACCGTCGATAAAGGTTTTGTCAATCTTCAGATTGTCAAATGCGATTTGGCGAAGATAGGTCAAGGAGGCATATCCGGTACCAAAGTCGTCCAGTGACAATTTGATTCCGATTTTATGCAACTCTTCGATTGTATCTTCTAATAATACGGAAGCTTCAATAAATAATGACTCGGTAATTTCCAACGTTAAATATGCCGGATTGATATCGGTCTCTTTAACGATTCGTTTTACAATATCGACAAAGTCTTTTTGAAGAATTTGAACCGGAGATACATTGACACTGATCACAAAATCCTTTTGATACTTCTTTTTCATCTCTACTTGTGCCAGACAAGCTTGTCTTAATATCCAAGTTCCAATCGGGATAATCAAATACGATTCTTCTGCATTTGCAATAAATACTTGTGGCCCAATTTCACCTAGAGATGGCGAAGTCCATCTTGCCAATGCTTCGAATCCGTACACTTCATTGGTATTGGATATCAGCGGTTGATATTTTAAGTAAATCTGATCCTTGCTGATTGCTTGAGATAACTGTTCCGAGATCTCAGCTTGATAACTTACGGATCGAGCAATTTTTTCATTGTAGAAAATGATTTTTTTGTATCCTTCTTCCGAAGCTTTGAATAATGCAGTATCACACTTTTTAATTAATTCTCCAAGTGTTGATCCATCGGAAGGATAGACAGCGATACCAACATGAAGTTTCACTTCAGTTTTAATATTTTTAACCACTAACGGTTGTTTAAAGTGAGTCAATAAGCGATTGATCGCAAACTCCACTTCTTCCAATGTGTTGATATTTTCCTTAATATAAACAAATTCGTTTCCGCCATTGGAGAACAAGGTCTCATTATTGCGAAAAACAACTTTTAGTTCATCCGCTATGGCTTTTATCAGGTTATCCCCAATTATCTGCCCTTTTGTTACATTAATATTCTTTAAGTTATCTACTTGAATTAAACATACTGCCGCCCGGGTTTCGGATTTGAAAATCGTTTCATCTACTTCCGCACTCGCTGAAGCGCGATTCTTCAACCCCGTTAACATATCATAAGCAAGAGTATCGTAAGTCTTTTTGATTTGACGATTGATTTCGGATGACATCAAATTGATTGCTTCTCCAATTCGATCTAATTCGTTATGTTCTTGCAATTTGACATTGACATCAAAATTCCCATCTTTAATCTCTCCAATGGTTTTCAAAATGTCTCGAATTGGTGATAAAGACTGCCTAACTGATCGCGTCATAATCAATGCGATAGTCAAAATCATAAGGGCAGCCAGTCCTAGAATAATCGCAAACATAAGCTCCATTGAAAGGAAAACGGTAGAAATTTGCAACGTTACTATCGTATAATTGACACCTGTTATATCCTGGTAAGCAAGTGCGTATGAATCACCAAACACGGTTGTCAAAGTGGAGTATTGATTCTCGTAATTACGCAATATATACTCCATACCATTGTTGCCAAACCCATTTTCTACATCGATGTTACTGTAATTCAGATAATCCACTAATACATAATCCACCGATTCTTCGGCAGAAAAATATACCACTTCAGGACTAGAAGTAACATTTGAAATCAAAATCACTTCCGTACCTTGATCGTAGATATCTTGGTACATCGAGTTCAAAACAGAGGTCAAGTGGGTTAGACTGATATCAATCCCAATATATCCCAAGAGCGTCGAACCCTGATAGACTTTATCGATATATGTAACTATGACTTCTTGAGTGATTGTATTTGTATATGGACTTGTCAAAATCGATTCATCCGACCCAAGTTGTGTATACCATTCTTGATTCGATAATGTCCATGTCGTTCCTGAAGTAGTTCCGGAATAAGAAATGAAACAGCCATCGCTTCCTCCAGAACATGCGGTTTCAGATACCACATATAAATCTGTGTATAAATCATCCTCTTGATAATCCACGACATCCACAGTTTGATCAACAAAATCCGCATAAACATTATAATTGGCATCATTGGTATCCGTAATAATTGCTTGATTACCAGCATTGACATATAGCAAATAGTCAATGATATGTTGATCTTCTGACAGTCTACTTAAATCAGTCGAAACATCATCAATTATTTCAGAAAATCGTTCTGAAACAACCTGACTTTCATATTGAACTGCATCGGTCTGATTTTGGGAAATACTTAAATAATAAAGCAAAACACCACTCGCTAAGATGAGAATCAAAAACAAAGCGTCAAGAAAGACCGTCAAACTGACGATTTTCCTTGTAAGACTATGTTGTTTTACTACGTTTTGTTTTTTCTTGCTCATAGATTACCTCGCTCTTATGTAAACCAAGACTTAAAGAAATCGAACAGTCCATATGGTTGAGTGGTCTCGGGACTGGAAATCGGACTGATATAGACATTGAATCGCCTTGTGCGGTTACTTGTTGCATATTCGATATAGAAATATTTTCCTCGTAAACCAGCAACATTATCGCTGGCATCATTCAAGTAATATTCATCGATTTGAATTTCATAGGTATAAAGATCATTTAAATACTCATCCAAAGGTAATTCCACATCGAAGGTATAGAATCCAGCCATGTTTCGACCGAATTTATAACGATATTCTGTAGCAGAAGTATCATAGAATTGAACCATCTTGTTATTTAACCCAAGTACTTGTGTAAAACTTGGAAAATCGTCAGGATCGGTTACTCCCCATACAGTATCATCGCCATCGGTTTGAATATTCTTAACATTGATAATAACCAACTCATCATTGAAAGAAGCCGATTGATTTGCCAAAACGCAAGAGTCTGGAACCGTACCCGTACAATAATAGATATCAAATACGATAGATAAGTTAAATGTAACATCGGTTACTGTAATGTAATAATACACTTCTGTAACACCGTCTTCCGCGGTAACGCGGAACTTCGTTACGACTTCTTCTCCTTCTTCCGGTTCCAATAAAGTATCCGGGAAACGAGTATAATCCGTCGCTAATTCGGCTAATACTGCCGAACTGGAAGAAGCATCTGCTTCCGTTGTCCAGTACCATGTCGAAGTATTTGTATCATAAGCATATCTTGAAATCGTCGCACCGAATGGTAGATAATCCAAGAAGTACGGAACGAAGGAATCAAGTGGTACATTACTCACTTTACCGTCTACTTTATAGTAAGGATATCCTGCATCATCCGCTCCATCGTAGTCAATACCTTCAAAATAAACAGCCGGGCTATATGGTGATGTGATAATATCACCATTGACATCAACGATATTGATGGTAGGGTAAGTTGTTTCATTCGCTAATTCTGAAAACTTAATGTCAGAAAGATACGCATCCGTTCCGAGGTTTTTAGTGATAACCAAATCCGTCTGGAACGTCACATAATCTGTCGATGACCCATCCCGATAATAGATTACAGTAAACGTATATATACCAGGTAATGTCTCATATGTCATGTTTAAGTATAACAAATCATCTACAGAATATGAAATTCCTACAATTTCAGAAGGATCATAAGTGGTTAGACCATCATTCGTCGTTGCAGTAACACTAATATCAAATCCATAGTAATTGCTTGGATCCATGATATAAAGACTCAAGTTGGAATCTAAACCATAGTCTAGAGCGAACTCTGTCAACAAGGCCTCTCTGGTCGTATCAATGGAATCCATTTCCACTTCATTTCCATCTTTTAATACGGAAGTAAGATCGACTGTTCGTTCAATCAAACTATGCGTATAAACAGATTGTGTACTACCGTCTTCTGCTTGAACGATATATTCCATTAGATACGTCTTATATCCGTCGGTAATCGTTAAAGAGATTAACCTTGCCTCTACAATTGTCGCAAAAGGGCTAATGGATAGCGATCCTGCAGTCATAAAATCGATGTCCCATGTAACATTCGATACATAGGTTGGTAACTGAGAATTGGTTGTACTTGTATAGTTTGTTAAAGATGTATCCATGTCAATCGTTGTTCCTAAATTGACATAAGATGTGATGACATATCCATTGTAAGAAATGGAGTCTTCTTCTGAATAATATGTGAAATCCAAAATCGAACTTGCCGAAGAAGGATCTTTGTCAAAATAAACGCTATACACGGTCGAGGTCGGGAAATAACTATATTCAAAATAGTAATCTCCCGTTTTTGTTCCATTAATAAAGGTAAAGGTTATATTATAGTACCCAATCCCTCCTGAAATATTTACCGGAGTCGACGTGACGCTATAATAGGATGAACTCACCGTTGTTCCATCATAATATTTTAACACAAAATTCGTTTTAAAGTCATATCCTTGGGTAAAAACGCCTTTATTATCTTCAAAATAGAATGTGATTGAACCCATCGAATTCACATCACCAAGAGACCTGACATCCGTTGGGTCAGTGACAACTACACTACCGCCACCATTAAAACTCACATCCTCTATTTGCGTTGTACCAGGCAGTAAATCAAGGGTCGGAGTGAATTCAATCAAAACTTCATAGTCATTATAATATCCAGTTGTTGCGTATAGATTGTCTCCTAAAAAGGCTTCTGAATAAACTGAGAAATAGCCAATCGACAAGGTAACGTTGCTTGTGATATCATGGCTTGGCAAGGTTACTGTTAATATAGCAGGATCCTCTGTTGAAATCACATCATCTTTTTCATCATACAAGTCAGCCCTTAACGCTTGCAATTCCGCTGTCGATGGTGTGTAACCATAATAATCATACGGTCGAATTGCAATCAAGGCATAGGACGAAATCGGTGCCGTTGTTACATTATAAGTCGCAGTTGTTTGAGAAGAATTGTACGCCTCCATAGAAATCGAGAAGGTAATTGTTTTATTGACATAATCGATATCGGGATTGGAAATCACCGAGTTACTTCCTCCATCTTCTTCGATTGTCACATAGACAGAATCACTCGGAATCACTTCTGCTTTATCATTAAATGTTGTTTGTCGTAAATCGAGGTAACCATCTTCTATTGTGGTATCCAAATCCGTTTTTATAACCGGAGAAACAACATTATAGTCCATGTCTAAAGAAATATATCCTGTATAATCCTCATTAATCATACGAATATATGAAATATCGATATTCTTAGGAATAACCGACCCAAAAGATTGTCCAGCTGAAGTACTTAAAACGTACATACCATTGGTACGACTGCTAGTAAATCTTGGCGCTAACAAATTATTCGGCATGTAATAAATATATTCCGTCAAACTAGTATTTGTACGCATTGGAAAATCTGCGTCATAGATATATTCATCATCCGCATTTGTTATATTCGGATCAGTTGGATCTTCGGTTATCCACGGTACTGTCAGCGGTGCATAATAGGCATAGTAATTCGAACCTGTATTATAATTATAATTCGAATAGAAATTGATTGTTTCGCCATAGTTTCCGATGTAAGTAGACACACTACCTACTTGCTCGTATACTTGGTTAGCAGTTGCTGTATAATAGTACGGATTGGAACCAGTGCGCGAAACGATTCGTGCATAGGTATAGTAGTAACCCGTGAAAACGACTTGAGTTGTATCGTTGAGTTTGGCGGAATAATAAATAGCGTCGTTAAATCTGAAATACCTCGATGAACTAGTAAAGTTCATAACTTGGTCCAGTCGACCTATCAAATCGATATTCGGATTTGCATTCACGATAAAGTCGAATGTGCCACCTTCAGAAGTCATAACTCCATTAGTACCTCTTTGTAGACGACCAAAGATGCCACCAAATCCACGTTTGTCCGCAGGCATTTCTCGTGAATAAGAGGACGGGAATATAAAGGTGTTACCATCTGCTAAATAGACAGATTCTACATCAGTGAAATCTAAATCAAATAGATTAATCGAGCTTAAACTGCTTGTTAAGACTGCCTTTACATCTCCATAATTGATGGCTGTCGTAATATTTACAACAGTCGTATAGGATCCAGAAGATGAACCAAGAGCATATGTCGCCCCAACAATACCACCAGCAACATCTGTAGACGAAATCGTACCGTGATTCAACATATTCTGCATCACGCTTAATCCATAACCGATAACTCCACCTGCCGAAGCGTTGATTTGTGGTCTATCATCCGTTGCATTTGTCGTATAGAATAATTCATAAATACTACCTGATGTTGAACCATTATGGTAAATTGGAGCGGAATAAGTATAAGAACCAGTTTCATAAGTTCCAATGTAGTAAGATAACGCCGATATCTTACCTAAATTCAGTCCATTAGACAAAACAGAATCTTCAATATCATTTGAAAGACCCATGCCCGATGTAATTCCTCCAGCTTCAAACTCATCATACAGAGCAACTCCCAAAACTCCACCGGCACGAACATAACGATAAGTGATTAACAAAACATCACCGTTATTGGCGGTATCATAAATCCGAGAATCACTACTAATTGCTCCAGCAGCAACACCTCCGGCAACAATCCCCGACGTGTAACTGATTGACAATCCAGCATAATATGTAGCAGTCTCGTAATTATAGGTACTAGAAGCATTTGAGTTATATCCTGAGATATTTCCAAAATTAGCTGAATTTTGAATGGAACCTGAATTCAATGTAACCAAACCGCCCAAGAAAGCATTGCTTGTGCCGTGAATTCCATATAGCCCTGCTGCTTCTAATCCATAGGAAGTCGAGATATTCCCTGAATTTAAAGAATTCAAAATACCGATTGTCGCAATCGGTTGTGTTGATGATTGTTCGGGATCTTGAAGATCTCCCGAGAAATTTGTATTAACCAAACCTGCTACGTAAATATTACCACTACCGCTAATTTCAGCGACAGTAATATCTCCGTCGTTCAATGAATTTTTAATATAATTTCCTGATGTTAGTTGTGTAGCAAAACCAGCGATATAAACGCTATATGAGCCAACATTTATGTTGACAAAATTGATATTCCCATAATTATAAACATTGAGATAATCCACATTTGTATTTCGAGTAATACCGGTGATATAAACGCTGGTAGCTAACGTCATTTGAGTTGCACCAGAATTACTCAAATAGTTAATATCACCATAGTTCGCTACGAAATTCAACGTCATCGAATTATCATTGGAAGAATAAACCAATCCACTAATATTGTAATAGATGTTCGAATCTAAATCTAAATCACCATAATTATAGGATCTTGATATTGTTAAGGCAGAACTTGAAATATCATAAATTAGTGTAACATAATTAAACTGAGTTTGAGAGTATGTCGCAGCACCTTCTGTAAAATCAAAGGTTCCATGGTTAAACAATAAAGCATACTCTGTTGCAGCGGATGTATTGTTTACACCAATACCTGCCGCTTTTACAATGGCGGTGTCAACCACATAAGTGTGATGTATATCTCCAATATTGTAAAAATTTGCAAATAGGTATTCACTGTCCGCTTCCAGATCAGGAGCTAAGCCCTCCTGGATTCCAAAAACTCCACCAGCGTACTGATAACTAGGAACGCTAACCGAATATTTCACAGATTGCAAATAGATGTCCCCAAAGTTGGCCACATCAGTCATTTCTATTAAGTTATTCGTAATATTATAAATGTACCCAATGACACCACCAATACGAACCGTAACCTGAGTAAATCCTGTTGCGAGGGTGATATCGGAAGATGTCTCGAATCCATAAATATCTCCATGATTTACGACATCAGTTATAACCAACTTCGCAGATTCGACAGCTCCAACAACTCCTCCGATATTATAGGTAGACTTAATGGAATAACTGGATGAATAGGTATGTTCATTTACATAAATATTCCCACTCGTTGAAGTATATTCAATGACCCCAGATGCTTTCCCTACGATTCCTCCGGCATATGTTTTTCCGATTGCTTCATCGCCTAAATCAAGATCAACATCTACCATAACGTTGGATATTGTTCCACCGATCAAACGACCGGCAATTGCACCAATATAGAATGTATAACTATAAATTGCTTCTGTATCTGTAAATGACACACTAGATTGACTAAAATTGATATAAGAAACTTCAGAACCGGCACCTAATATACTAAACAGTCCACCATAGTAATCTGTACCTCTTGAAATATTTGTATCAATATTCAAATTATAAATATAGTAGTTGTCACTGTTATCCGATCCAAGCGGGTTGTATCCAGATAAGGATCCCGTAAACGTATCTGTCGGAATTACATATGCATCCGGAGCTAGCGTACTCATGTCTAAATCGGCAGTGATCAAAAAATCAGATGCAGCATACAAAGATCCATGACTGTAACTATCAAATTGAATGACACGTGCAAAGAACACAAAATCTACTGGATTCGTTATCAAATAGATTTCATCTGTACTATCATAATGGAATCCTTGCAAAAGCGGATATCCATCCGAAGAATAGAAATACCATACTTCTTTCTTAACTGTAATGCTGCTTCCAGCACTTTCATCCGTGAGGGATTCGGACACTGTGATCGAATTTGAGGTTGGAATCGATGCAATCGTGTACTCGCCATCATTGCTAGAGGAACCAGAAACCCATACGCTGTCGCCTACTTGGAAAATCGAAAAATCCAATGTGGATGACGCTATCGTGCTTGTGCTGCTCGTAAAAGAAATGTCAGATCCACTCAACGAGTAATTGTTGAGACTAGAACTGGTGCTCTTTAACATATTTGTGGTTTCCCCTGTTGCCAAACCGTTCGGTGTATCAATGATAAAGGTCGAACTACCAACAGTTACCTGCAACAAGTATTTTTCAGAATCATAAACCAAATGAGAAATCGTCCCACCACTATTGGTATAAAGAACAGGTTGAACATCAAATTTGTTGATATAGTTCCCATTTACAACAACCAAAGAGACATAATATGCATCCATAAACGTTCCTTGATTGGTGTGGACAATACCAGCAGCTTGAAAATCTTCAGAAGATGTTCCTACTGCATAACGAATACCAGCAGTGGTAACTGTAGTACGATTATCGATAACGTAGACGTTCCGTACGATACCAGAAGACATGTTAAATCCAACTAAGTTCGATAATTTGGTAATATCTGTATGAAGTTCCAAAATTTCTAAGTTTGGATTAATCAATCCAAGATTTTCGATAGTTCCTTCATTATAATTAAACATCGCATAATGTTGACTCATCGCGATATCAATGGTTGTACTTTCATCAATTTGATCCACATAGATCAAATGGTCATATCCAGCAACATACAAGTTACGTATTTCAAAACCTTGGCCATTAAACGTTCCTGTAAAAGATCTTTCATATACGTTCTCATCCACGTCTGTAAATGCATAGCCAATTGGAATAAACGCTTTTGATTGCATAACAGAATAGTCAATGTTGTTCCCTAAAACATAATCCAATGATAACAATACTGCAATTTTATCATTTGCTAATTTCACATCTTCGGTCGGGTTACCAGTTTCATATATTTCTTCAAACGAAACATCCATGGAGAAACGATATAGCTCTTCTGCTGTATCAAAACGGATGTATTTTCCGTTAGCTGCACTAGCACAAGCAGATGCTGAAGTTGCTGCCAAACAATAATATGTAATGTAATCGGAACTTGTCGTTTTTACATCAAGATTCGTCTCCCAATCATATGTTCCATCAAATTCCAAAATATCACTTTCTGTTATTCCAGTTGCATTAGCTTTTGGGCTAGATTCTAAGTAAAATGGTCCAAAGGCTAAAGCGAAAAATGCCACAAATAAAGTGACGAAGATATGTTTTAGAATCGTTTTGGAAGCCTTCATTCTACTCACCTCCTACCAACTTCCGCCCCAAGGCGGCGTTGCTAGTTCCCAAACATTTTCTGGTCCGCCGTCACTTTGTACTGCTTCCACGGAAAATGCAATTTGTAAAGAATATCCTGCGTTATATGTACTAAACAGCCCCTCATCAAATGTACTAATCAGAGGAATCTGTGTTGG
>QKCT01000052.1 GCA_003245625.1 Bacillota bacterium
TGGATTACTAACTCCGCCAAGTGATGAAGCAATGATTTATGATATTCAGACGATGAAAGAATATGGGTTTAACTTCATTCGCAAGCATATCAAAATAGAACCTCTTCGTTGGTATTATCATTGCGATCGATTGGGAATCATTGTTTGGCAAGATATGATCAATGGGTCCACTAGCAAAGACGTGAAAACCCAACACGCTCTTTCGATGATCAATATCCATCTCAACGATAAATATCATTGTTTATTCGGAAGAAAAGATGAAGCCGGTAGAGCTCAATACAAAAGAGAACTGGACGAACTATTGCATCATTTAGTGAATATCACTTGCATCTCTACTTGGGTTCCATTCAATGAAGCCTGGGGTCAATTTGATGCTTTACAAATCGAAAAACATGTGCGCAAGTTCGATCCGACAAGATTAATTGACCATGCCAGCGGATGGGCAGACCAAAAAGGTGGAGACTATCACAGTCGCCACATCTATTTCCAAAAAATTCGTTTCCCAATGAAAAAGGCAAAAAAGCGGATTTTAGCATTAACAGAATTCGGCGGATATAGCTATCGAATCAAAGAACATAGTTTTAATCCGGATGAGATTTTTGGTTATAAAGTATTTGAAACCAAAGAAGACCTTGACCAAGCAGTAAAAAAACTGTACGAAACCCAAATCCTTCCAGAAATCCAAAAAGGTTTGTCTGCATTGGTGTATACTCAACTTTCGGATGTGGAGGATGAAGTCAATGGTTTTGTTACATACGACCGTTTGGTTCAAAAAATCGATGTAGATATGATGAAACAAATCAACGACTCCTTACATCAAGCATTCTTTGACGCTTTGACATTAAAATAAATTAAGAGAGATTTGTCTCTCTTTTTTTGTGATACTGTTTACAAAAAAACTTCTCTAAAATGGTTTCTCAATATCATCGAAAAATGATACACTATTAACAAGAGGTATGATATGGCACTCAAGAAAAATCGATTACTCGTTGAACTGGATCTATTAAGAGATTCGATTCGACAAAATGAATTCATCTCTACTGGAACCGAACCAATGGTCTGTTCGGATGAGGTACTAAAAGAAATCGCCTTAAAACAACCGCTGAAATCCAGCGACTTTTTGGCGATATCCGGAATTGACAAGAATTTCATGAATAAGTATGCATCTAGTTTTCTTCAAGTGATTATGCAGAATAAGAATACTGACATCAAAGAAGTCAATGTCTCCAAAGACGCTTATAAAGTGTTGGATCACTACAAAGATAGATTAACCAATATTTCCAAACGCAATACGAATATCTACATGAGTAAAATCAATAAAAACAAGAGTTTTGATCTCTCCTTCGTGGAAAACAAAGAAGATTTGGTCGAATTCCTTACCAACAAACGAATTTCCGTATTGAAACTGAACCCGAAGGGCGATCACCAGAATGAGGAATTGAATCGTAATATTACTTATTTGTATCGAGAAATCAATAAAGCAGAAAAAGAAACCGGCTCATATGATCTTTATATTGGGTATCCTTTTGTCGAAACAGTAATGCCAAAAGATAACTTTGTGATCAAAGCACCGTTGTTGTTTTTTCCAGTGAAACTGACCAGGACAAAACAAGAGTTTTCGTTACGAAAAGATAAGGATAAAGATATCCAATACAACCGCGACTTATTGTTAGCGATGGCAAAAATAGAGAAACAAGCAATCGATTCTAAAACCGCATTTCAAGATGACTTTTCTTTGAAAGCTTTAAATCAAATCGTGATCCCATTTTATGAACAATATGGATTGATGTTTAAAGGCGCTCATTTGGATTTTCACTTTGTTCCTTACAAGAATGAAATCAAAAAAGATTTCACAAAGAAAATGAAGAACAAGATTCAACTTCAAGAATACATCGTGTTAGGCAGATATAAGCTTTATTCTTCGATGATTCAAAAAGATATGAATCAGATTTTATCGTCCAACAAATACAACGATCTATTGGAATGTTTGATTGATGAAACCGGTCTATATGCAGAAGACGAAGCAGAATTCTTATTGGATAATCGAAAGATTGAAGAATCTTCTCTTTCTTATATTTCTGACTTGAACTATTCTCAGGAAAAAGTAATCGATTTGGTCAATACAGAGAAGAAACTTGTTATTTGGGGACCTCCTGGAACAGGGAAAAGCCAAACAATTACAAACTTGATAGCGAGAAGCGTATTACAAGGAGAAAAGGTTCTTGTGATTAGCGAGAAAAAGGTTGCATTAGATGTCATCTACTCTAGATTGAAAGGTGCTTCTAAATATGCAATGTTTATTGACGACGCAGAAAACAAACAGGTCTTTTATGAAAAACTGAAAGAGTTTATCGATCCAACGCCGCCAACTCGAACTGTGAACAATGATACCTTTGGCTCTGAAGAAAAGATTAACGAGATTTTATCCACTCTCGATCGTTCGCTGAAATTAATGTATACAGAAAAGATCAATGGTGTGCCAATCTATCGATTATATAAACGGTATGTCAAAGACAAAGATTTGGTAAAACATCTGATTCCATTGGATGTTCATAACTTGTTCCATCGTCATTTTAAACCAATTGATTTTCAAGTGTTGGAACAAGTGGAAAAGACATTTGCGAACAAAAAGCATTTTGATGAATACTTGGATTATCACCGAATCAGTAAGAATTACCCATTAATCCTAAAATTAGAAACAAAAATCACTCGTAGCAATCGACTTATCTTTGAAACGTTCTCGGAAAAATTAGAAAAATTCCTGATTCAATACAAGCGAGCTTGGTTTTTCCGCAAATCAAAACTACGACGTGAATTCTTAGAAAAACACAAAGACACCTTATTGTTCTTAACAGGAAAGAAAAGCGTCAATACTGCCTACTTAAAATTGTTATTGAAGGATAGCAATTTGCATCGATATGTCTCATCGAATTTGAATGGATTAAACCGCATCGTCACGAAGTACAACCAATTGACTGAAGCGGACACTCTCTTTATGGATATGTGTTTGACCGATCCATTACTAAAGGATATAGACGATATATCAACCTATAGACAATATTTGTTCGATGCTTTTTATACTGGATATTTAGAGAGTTTTTCCACGAAACATCAAAAGTATTTATATATCTTCGATAAATATCAAGAGAAGTTAGAAGAACTCCAAGACTTAATGGATGAAAAACAACGAATTAACATCGAGTCGTTTGAGATGGAACTTTATCGTCACGCATTGGATTTTTCCAATACCAAACGGATTATGGATGTCAAACGCGTGTTGGAAAGTCCTCATCGAATGAGTGTCAAATCCTTTATTGATGTATTTCAATTAGAATTGATCAATCATGTCCGTGTCTGGATGATGACACCAGAAGTTGTCAGTGCCATCATTCCTTTGGTTTATGGGATGTTCGATTTGGTTATTTTCGATGAAGCTAGCCAGATGTATGTGGAAAAAGGAATTCCAGCAATCTATCGAGCGAAGAAAGTAGTTATTGCCGGAGATACGAAGCAATTAAGGCCATCCAGTTTGGGTATTGGTCGTTTAGAAGATGAAGATGAATTCTTTGAAGAAGATACACTAAAAGACGTGGCTAGGGATGCCAAGAGTTTATTGGACCTTGCCAGATATCGTTATAAAGAAACGATTTTAAACTACCATTATCGTTCTGTTTATGAAGAACTCATCGCCTTCTCAAACCATGCTTTTTATGAAGGGAAGTTGATTGTTTCTCCTAATCAAAGCATCAGTAAGAAAACACCAATTGAATATGTTTATGTCAAGGATGGTATCTTTGAAAATAGAGCGAATCTTGCCGAAGCGCAGAAAGTCATAGCTTTGTTGCGAAAAATCTTAAGGGATCGAGAACACAATGAAACAGTTGGGGTTATCACTTTTAATAGTGCACAACGTGATTTGATTGAGAATTTGATTGATGAGCAACTCTTCAAACAAAGCAAATATCAAAAGTTGTTTGAAAAAGAATTATTCCGAACCGAAGATGGAGAAGATAAGAGTTTATTCGTGAAAAACATTGAAAATGTTCAAGGGGATGAACGTGATATCATTATTTTTTCCATGGGATATGGTAGGGATTCGGAAGGAATCATCCGCCGTCAATTTGGATGGCTTAATAATGATGGCGGTCAAAACCGTCTCAATGTAGCTATCAGTAGAGCAAAGCATAAAATCTACTTTGTTAGTTCATTGTATCCGGAAGAATTCAAAGTGGAAGATTTGAAGAGCGTCGGTCCGAAATTATTGAAGGACTACATGCGGTATTGCTACTTTGTGTCAAACAACAAGCAAGATCAAGCAAAGGCAGTATTGAACCAATTATCTGAAAAGAAAAAAACCGATACGGCTACTTCGTTGGACGAGTTGGTCACAGATATTCAACAACGCCTTGAGCGAAACAGTTTTGAAGTCAAAAGAGATATCGGGATTGGAAATTACACCATCAACCTCGCTATCTATGATCGTGAAACCAACACCTATAAATTAGGTATCATCTGTGATATCGATGATGTAGGCTCAATTGATGCAAGAAAAGACTTATTGCATCAAGAAAAATATCTAAATGCAAGAAACTGGCAATTGTATCGCATTTTTTCTGCGAATTGGTACAAGGATAGTAATCAAGAATTACGAAACATCCGTAATCTTATAAATAAGAAGCAACCCTAAAATATAGATGAAAGAATGAAGATGATGAACGTGTTTTCGTTTATTTGCTTCATTCTTTTTTGTAATTATGGCTCACGTTAAAGAGGACTTTTCGTTTTTCATTCTTTGATATATTTACCGAAAAATGTTGAGAATTAGCCTTTTTCGTGTTATGATAAATAGGTTGAAAGTTCATTATTACTATCAGTCGGGAGAAGTTTATGAAAAAATCTATGATTATTATTCTTATCATTTTGGTGACAACTATCATTGGCGCAATTATGATTTCCAATGTCAAAAAATTGGATTTCGTTCAGAATGATGTTGAAACCATTGCGATGGCATATAACAAAGATTTTTTAGTGAAGTCAAACGACTCTGTTAGTAAAATGTTCATGAAAGGTGTCAATGTTGGAGCGACCATTCCTGGACACTTTCCTGGTGAATTGGCAATTTCGAAAGAAACCTACTTAAGGTGGTTTGAGATGATCTATGATATGAATGCCAATGTGATTCGTGTTTATACCACCATGATGCCTTGTTTTTACGAAGCTCTAGCAGAATTCAACTATGATAAAGAAGTTCCCCTCTATGTCTTACATGGAGTCTGGGTTGATGAAAATAAAATCAGTTCGCTTCAAGACGCATATGCAAATGATGGAGAGATTATCAATGAGTTTATTCAAGATGCTTTGGATTTAGTAGATATTTTCCATGGAAATAAAACTTTACCAGAACGCGCCGGGTTTGCATCGGGAGTATATACGGCTGATGTCAGTGATTATATTATCGGTTGGGTCCTGGGAATCGAATGGGATCCAGATTTCGTGATAGGAACGAATGAAGCAAATTCTGAAAAAGTGAGATTCTCCGGAAATTATTTGTATACAAAGAATGCATCTGTGTTCGAAGTGTTTCTTGCCGAAGTTGGAGATACCGTTTTACAATATGAAGCGACAAATTATCACATGACGAGACCGCTAAGTTACACCAATTGGTTAACGACGGATTTATTATCTCATTCCAATGAACCGGATCCAAAGGAAGATGCTGTATCAGTCAACACTGAAAACATTTATCCTACTGAGAAAGCATTTGCGAGAATCTTTGCCAGTTATCATGTCTATCCATATTATCCTGAATTCATGAACTATGAAACAACGTATCAAGAATGGGTAGATCCAGAAACGGGAGAAACCAATCCCTATAAAGCCTATTTGAATGATTTAATAGATTCGCATACGGTCCCGGTCTTAGTGGCAGAATTTGGGATTCCGGCATCACGTGGAGTGACGCATGAGAATTTTTCCAATGGATATGATCAAGGCGGGCATAACGAAACCGAACAAGGAGAAATGTTGGTTGAGTTATTGGAAAGTATCGAAGGGACAGATTCCATGGGAGCTTTGATATTCTCCTGGCAAGATGAATGGTTCAAACGAACATGGAATACGATGGACTTTGACTTGGAATGGAGAAGACCGTTTTGGTCTAATTATGAAACCAATGAACAATACTTTGGCCTTCTTGCTTTTGACCCTGGGGAAACTTCTGATGATGTTCATCAGGTAGATGGAGATTTAACGGATTGGGAAGATATAACAGCTATTTCTATCCAACAGAATGAATCGATATCAGTAGATAGTGATTATCGCTATCTTTATCTTATGATTCAAAGTGATACGATTGATTGGAATTCAGATTCTGTTTATATTCCAATTGATACTATTGAAAACCAAGGAAATGATCAGTGGGCTTCGGAGTTCGTATCTTTTGATCAATTAGCAGATTTTGTGATTTTGATTGATGGAGAAGATGATTCCAAAATAGTTGTAGATCAATATTATGATGCAACAGAATATCTTTATGCAGAAGTGCTAGAAATGATCGAACCATCGACGTTACAAAGAACGAAGAATAGTGGAGTTTTCTCCCCGATTCGACATGTTCTTTCGGCTGAAATCACGTTGCCTGAAACGAATGAAACAATTGAGTTTTCGATGTATGATGCAGGAATACTACACTATGGTAATTCCAATCCAAATTCAGATGATTATGATTCTCTAGCTGATTTTTACTTTGGAGAGGATTTTGTGGAAATCCGGATTCCATGGTTACTATTGAATGTGATGGATCCTTCTACAAAGCAGGTCATTTCTGATTTTAACCTCAATCAAGATAGTGCTTTTGTATCGACAACTTCATCCGGATTCCAGATAGGTTATACCTATCAAACCTCAACTGGATGGACAACTATCTCTTCTCAAACATACCATTGGGATACTTGGCAAACAGTCATTTACCACGAAAGACTAAAAGAATCCTATTATCTTATTCAAGAAGCATTCTCCAAAATAGAATAGAGACTTCAAAGGACTCCATATACGGTGTCCTTTTTTTGTTATATAAATTACTGATACCCATAAAATGATATTGAATTTTAAACTTTAATATGTTATATTAATGGTGTAAAAACATAACAAACGTTATGTTTTGTGAGGTGAACTTAGAATGGAAAAATATAGAGTAATAGAAATACAAAGAAATGTTTATGCAAAAAACGATGAAGAAGCGGCAAAGGTTCGAGAAAAGACGAGAGAAGAAAATGTTTTTTTATTAAATTTGATGTCTTCTCCTGGAAGTGGTAAAACCACAACATTGGTCCAAACGATTACAAGAATGAAAGAGGATTTCAAGATTGGAATCATCGAAGCCGATATTGATAGCGATGTCGATGCGAACACGATATCAAAAACAGGGGCGAAAGTCATTCAATTGCATACCGGTGGTATGTGTCATCTAGATGCTTCCATGACTTCCCAAGGATTAGATACGTTAGAAACCAACGGACTAGATCTTGTTGTTTTAGAAAACGTAGGGAATCTCGTTTGTCCTGCTTCCTTTGATACCGGAGCGAGTAAAAACGCAATGATATTATCGGTTCCTGAAGGTGACGATAAACCATTAAAATATCCAAAGATGTTTCGTATCGTAGATGCATTGATCATCAATAAAATTGACGCTTTGGATTATTTTGATTTTGACATTGAAGCGGTGAAAGAAAGAGCAAAGGCATTGAATCCAAATATCGAAATCTTCCCGATATCGGCACGAACAGGCGAGGGAGTACAAGCTTGGTGTGATTGGTTAGGAAAACAAATAAAGACATGGAATGGAGCATAAAGAATGGTAAAGCAAAACGTATTGAAACTCGCAAACAAGATTAGCAATACCAAAGTCGGTTCAAAAAGCGGAATTACAGCCGATGATGCAAGATACAAAATCTTAGAACCAATTGTAACCGAGGAAATGGCTGAAGTTGGTCTTTTCTTAAAGTTTAGAGTTCATCAATCCGCAGCTGATATTTCCAAACAATGTCATAAGTCAGTTGAGGAAACCGAAGCTTTACTTTGGGAACTGGCTTTGGCAGGAGTTTGTTTTGTCAATGAAGAAAATGGAGTCAATGTCTATTGGCACGATACTTGGGTTCCAGGTGTAATGGAGATGGTTGTCAATAACGTGGATAACATTCAAAAATACCCACAACTCGGTGGAGCCTTTAATCAATATGGAATCGACCGCGGACCGATGACGGTAGGTAATTTTCCAATTGGAAAAGGATTGATGAGAGTCATCCCAATCGAATCGGCGATCGACGGATCGAGCCGAAGAGCTTCTTATGAAGAGATTTCAAAATACCTCAATGAACATGAAATCTTTTCCGTTTCTGATTGTGCTTGTCGAACTTCAAGAGAAGCAATTGGTGAAGGTTGCGGGCATTTAAAAGAAGATATGTGTATTCAATTAGGTCATGCAGCAGAATACTATATCAAAACCGGCCGTGGAAGACAAATTACGAGGGAAGAAGCCTTCGAAATCATTCATCGCGCCGAAGAGGATGGCTTAATGCATTCTATTCCAAACCTTGATGGGTCAGGGAAAACACATGCAATCTGTAATTGTTGCGGCTGCGGATGCTTCTCCATGCGTTCTGCGAATATGTTTATTAACCCAGACATGGTACGTTCGAACTATGTAGCAAAAGTAGATCCGGATAATTGTGTTGGCTGTGGTGAGTGCGTGGATAACTGTCCGACAAACGCAGTCCGTTTAGGACAAAATCTCTGTTCCAAAGTTCCGATTTTAGCACCGATACGAACAGAGACTCCAAGAGATATGGAATGGGGTCCTGAAAAATACAATATGAATTATCGTGAAAATCGAGTAGAAACATTGGACATGGGCACAAGCCCATGTAAAACCAATTGCCCTGCCCATATCGCGATACCAGGCTATATTAAACTGGCCGCTCAAGGAAGATACAAAGAAGCCTTGGAATTGATTAAAAAAGAAAATCCTTTTCCTGCAATCTGTGGTCGTATCTGTCCAAGATTGTGTGAGCAAGAGTGTACCAGAGGAAACTTGGATGATGCAGTTGCGGTAGACGATGTGAAAAAGTTTATCGCGGAACAAGATTTAAACGAAGAGCATCGCTATATTCCAAGAGTGAAACATGATTACGATAAAAAAATCGCAATTGTAGGATCTGGACCGGCTGGGTTAACTTGTGCTTATTACTTGGCAGTAGAGGGATATAAAGTTACTGTATTTGAACAAAACGAGCAATTAGGTGGAATGCTGACATATGGAATCCCAGGATTCCGTCTTCAAAAAGACGTAATCCAAGCAGAAATTGAAGTTTTGAAAACAATTGGAGTAGAATTCAAAACAAAAGTCAAAGTTGGAGAAGATATTACCCTAGATGAATTAAGAGAAGCAGGATACAAAGCATTCTATATTGCAGTAGGTGCTCAAAAGGGTCGTTTATTGGGGTTAGAAAATGAAACTGCTAAAGGAATTCAAACCGGCGTAGAGTTCTTGCATCAGGTGAATACAAAATCATTGACAGATCTTCGTGGCGATGTTGTCGTTATCGGTGGTGGAAATGTCGCAATCGATGTTGCTAGATCCGCAACTAGAATCAACGCAAATTCCGTCGAGATGTTCTGTCTTGAATCCAGAGATACCATGCCTGCACTGGAAGAAGAAATCGAAGAAGCACTGCATGAAGAGATTGCGATCAATAATTCCTGGGGTCCAAAGAAGTTTGTTGTTGAAAACAATAAAGTTGTTGGCGTCATTTTCAAAAAATGTTTAAGCGTCCTTGACGAATCTGGAAGATTCAATCCGGTTTATGATGAAGAGAATACCATGTTTGTAAAAGCAGACCATGTGTTAATCTCAGTAGGGCAATCCTTTGATTATGGAACACTACTAGAGGGTTCAGATGTATCATTCAATCGAAATAATACGATTCAAGTGGATTCCTTCACATTCCAAACAACACAGGATGATGTGTTTGCCGGAGGCGATTGTGTGAGTGGACCTAAATTTGCAATCGATGCGATTGCAATCGGAAAACAAGGAGCTATTTCCATCCATCGCTTTGTTAATAAAGGGATATCACTTACAGCAGGAAGATCAAGAAGAGTATTTAAGTCTTTGGATAAGAATAATGTTGATTTCAGCAGTTATGATAATGTCATGCGTCAAAAAGCAGAAACAAAACGTGTACAAAAGCATGCTTTCCAAGAATCTGCTGGAATCTTGACCGAAGAACAAGTCAAAAAAGAAACCAGTAGATGCCTTCAATGTGGGGTTTCCATCGTAGATGAATTCATGTGTGTTGGTTGTGGTCAATGTACCACTAAGTGTAAATTTGATGCCATTAAACTCGTTCGGGTCTACGATGCCGAAGGAGTCACATTCGAAAAGCTTAAACCACAAGTTCTTAAACAAATGGTAAAAAGGAAAGCAAAAATCGCTTTCCGAAAGATCAAGACTCATTTCAGTTATAAAAAAACAGGAAATTAGTCATGCATGAATTAGGTATTGTAATCAATATAGTAGAACAAATCGAAGATTTTGCCAAGAAGAACTCTTTGACAAAGATTGATAAGTTAGTTCTAGAAATCGGGGAACTATCCAGTGTAGTTCCGAAGTATATCGAAGATGTATACCCGATGGCAGTCGAACAAACGATGCTCCAAGATACAACACTACAAATTATCATTGTACCAGCAAGAGTGCTTTGCAAGGATTGTCACACGGTATTCAACGACATCACGAATAAATGTTGCCCCAAATGCAATGGTCATAATTTAAAACTAGTAAGAGGGCAAGAATTTAATATAAAGGAGATAGTTGCGTACTAGCACAACGAGAAACAAAAGGATGTTTGATTTTTTACAAGGGGATGAATCAAGTTTTATCACAAGTTTTGCGATGTGGATTGTAGTAGTCATACTACTATTTGCATTCAATGAATTTGCAAGAAGATGGAAGTGGTCTGGTTTTTTCAGTTTTATCATCCTACCAATCGCACTTACAGTCGTTTGGTTTACAGTTCTGAAAGGACAAATTTATACCGATTGGTTCCATCTAGCAAAGGTCTATTCTTCCACGGCAGGATGTATTGGTTTCTGGCTAATCCGTCATTTGGAGAAGAAGGATAAAGAAGGAAATGTTGTTTGGAAATTACGGGATAATAAACTGGCATTATTGTTTCCACCATTGATTCTAGCGATTAATATTTTGGAAGCAGTAATCAGAGATTTTCAAATCGGCTTTACTTACTGGAATGTAAACTCAGGAGCTATCGTAGGAGAAGTCACCGGAGTTATGGGTGGTTCATGGAATTTTATGAACGGAATAGCCGGGATTTTGAATATCATCACAATCACTGGATTCTTCGGAATTGTGATTCGAAAGAAAACGAAAAAAGATTCCAGTAAAGATATGTTATGGCCAGATATGTTATGGTTTTGGATTATCGCGTACGATATTTGGAACTTTACTTACACCTACAATGCAATTCCAACACATTCATTCTATGCTGGACTAGCATTATTGATTTCACCGACAATCTTCGCTTTCACAAGAGGAAAAGGAGCTTGGTTACAACATCGTGCACAGACACTGGCAATTTGGTGTATGTTTGCACAAACATTCCCATCCTTCCTTGACGGAGGAAAATTCATGGTAGTTTCTAGTTATAATACCACGGTATATACCATTCTTGGTGCGGTTGCTTTATTAGCGAATGTAGCTGTACTTGTATACATGGTATATAAAGTAGTGAAAACAAAGAAAAACCCTTATACTCAAGAATTATATACGGATCTACCAGCTTACAAAAAAATCAAATTGTTGGCAGAGTAATTGTAAATTATTGGATAGTATATGTTACAATACATGGTAGGAGGTGTCGAATATGTCCGAGATGAATAAAAGAAAACAGAGAATTCTGGATGCAACGCTTAAAACGTTAGAAGAATATTCCATCGATGATGTGTCAATGCGTAAAATTGCCGCAACCGCAGGACTTACTACAGGCGCAATCTATCATTTCTATAAATCAAAAGATGAGTTGTTACTCGATGTCATGAAACAACAATTGCATTTCACTACAAAACTTTATGAAACGGTCCATAATCAAAAGGATCAAAAAATAGGTAGAGAGTTGGTAGAAGAAATCAACAAAGAAGTTGCGAA
This sequence comes from Bacillota bacterium, assembly GCA_003245625.1. GTDB lineage: Bacteria > Bacillota_I > Bacilli_A > Izemoplasmatales > Hujiaoplasmataceae > 4572-104. Next base: position 12,221 of record QKCT01000052.1, read on the forward strand.
TCGAATTCGAAAGACTCACGCACAAAAAATTCACGTCCAACTATTCAGTGACGTGATCAAGAAAAAATGTAAGATCCAATCAGAATACCAAAAGAATTATACAAATATCATTAACGCTACGGCAAGTTTATTTGAGGATTCTTTTGCTATCGAGGACAAAGGATATCATAAAGCAATTGCTTCTATCTTGGTCGCAGCTATGGATGGTATTGCGATGCAACAAGCATTGGATGTTGTTCCTGATGATATTGAAACTATCATCGAAACGTATATTTCTTTCTTTAATGAAAGTATTCCACGTTTCCTCAATGAACATGGAAAAAAAGAGTAAAACAAAAAAAGGATGTGTAATCACATCCTTTATTTTTTTTATATTCCAACAAAGAAAATAGATATCAACATGGCAATTACCGGTATGAAAAACCCAATAATGAGTTCTCTTAACTCATGACGTTTGAGTTTGATTGATGACCAACCAACTAGAAATGACAAGAGTATCAAAGGTAGGTATTGAATTCCTAAAAACCAAATCATCACTGTAACCGGACCAGTGATTCCACATAAATGCCCAGATGCTTTCACGCGAAATATCAAGTTTAAGAAAAGCATTGCTAGTCCAGAGAAGAAATAGGTAAAATAGATAATCTGTTGAATTTCAGATACTTTAGCTAATAAACAGAACACAACTCCAGCGGAATAAGAAATGACAGATAGGATAATCGCAAGAACCCTGGAAGCATTTCTTTGATCTTCGATTTTTATGATATGAAATACTTTTTGAATTGGATATGCCATAACTGGTAAAATTGCAGTGAATAGCAAAATATAGATTAGTTGGGCTACACTTTCAAACGACCCAGGAAATGAGAAGTATACAGAAAGATTCAGTATAGTAGCAGCAAACGGTGCAATCGTAATCACTCGAATAAGTTTCGCAAAATGTTTCATGATTCTTCCTCCATAATTTAGATATCATTATCATAATCTATTTTGTGAGTTCTGTTTGTATCTTTCTTTGATTCAAAAAACTACAATTTAGAACTAGGATTCTACTCGAGGAAAAAACAACTCTACTCAGAGTAGAATTCTCCGAGAAACCATTGTTTTTTGGTTGTTTTGGTGCTACAATTAAAGCCATGATAACAGAAACAGAATTGAAAGATCGTTTAGCGAAAAATCTCGCACACTTTCGTAAGACCAACAATATGACTCAGCAACAACTTGCTGAAAAAATTAACTATTCAGACAAATCCGTTTCCAAATGGGAGCGGAAAGAAAGTATTCCGGATATTATGATTTTAATTCATATAGCGGATGTTTTTGGAGTTTCTTTGGATGACCTTTTGGCATCCGAACCGAAAGAAATCAAACCAAAAAGAAAAATTAGTCGATATGTCATCACATTAATCTGTTTTACTGGGGTTTGGATGCTTGCTACCTTGGCATTTACGATTCTAAATTTAATTGGTGTTGATGGATTTACGACTTGGTTAGTATTTATCTATGCGATTCCGGCGTCCATCATTATATTAGTCATCTTCAGTCAACTTTGGGGAAGTAATTTCCAACGATTACTTTCTGTATCACTGTTGCTTTGGAGTGTGATGATGTCGATTTATTTGTCCTTTGATCTGATTAAATTGTGGTTGCTGTTTGTGACGGCAGCTCCTGTTCAAATCTTATTTATTTTCTGGTATATTTTGAAAGACGTTCATAGCAACAATATTTAAAAAAAGTGGATTCGTGAAATCTACTTCTTTTCTATTAAGGGGGTAATGGGATGCTTCAAGTGAAATGGATACATCACGCAGAAGAATGTCTGGGTTTCTGCTTTCCTCTTTGTTTGGATCCAACATACGCTAGTTACCCTAGAATGAATGCAATCAATCATATACGACGTGAGATAGAATCTAGCATCGCTGATTCGAATAAAGAAATTATCGCAGTATATGATGAAGAACAGATTTGTGCTGTAATCGCTTATTTTTGGGAAGATTCCGAAAAATATATTCAAACAACACTATTTCTAGTAACCCACAACCAATTTGATGTTGTCAAACTAGCAATGGAATATGTGTTTGATGCACGAGAAGACTATCGATTGCTGATCGGGATTCCTTCAGAAAACCCGCTTTCAAAGACACTCGAATATTTCGGAAGAAAAATCGAAGATAGTTATCATATGATCCTTGATAATCTACCACTATTACCAACAAATAGCCTCTATATCGAAGAAGTAACAAAAACCAATTTTGATGATTATGATGAATTTCACAATCGTTTTGCAAAACAGTATGAACTGTATTGGGATTCCAAAAACTTGAGAAATAAACTGTCGTCTTTTGGCGTGTTTACCTATCAACAAGATTCAAAAGTACTAGGAAGTATCTTTTATAAAAAAGGAGACACCATTCAAGAAATCTATGGCTTATTTATGGTTTGTTGGAATGATGATATTGGTAGAAATCTTCTTACTGCTGTACTGAATCAGATCAAACAAGAGTCTTTAAAAGTACATGTTCTATATTTTATTGACAAAGATAGTGAAAAGGAACTTTTGCTAGCGAAAGACCATGGGTTCTTCATTCAGGAGAATTATCTCTGTTACGAGGTTACGAACCAGATTGGAGAAAAGAGATGGATCTGACGAAAATCATTCAGGAATCACTAGTCGCTTTTCAAATCCCTGATCGAATCGAATCTGTAGAAGAATACATCCATCACTTTAATTTTCAGATTGAACCTGCCGAAGTGAAATTCATAGCGAAAATTGATTTTAATGATAGAACGCCTGTCGTGATTAGAATGACTAAAGAAGAACATATTCCACATGAAACGATTGTGAAACAAACTCTGTTTTCTGAAACCTTAAGAGGGTTCGGTATTCCAACCTCCAAAAAGTATTTATCGGATGAAGGATTCGTAAAACAAATCCTCGTGGAAGGTCAACTTTTATCTGTTATAGTTGAGGATTATGTTGGTGCTTCAATCAAAGAATTATCACAAGATTTGCTTTATGAAATTGGTGCGTTGCTTGGACAGATGCATCAGGTATCAAAACGCAACAATCTAACTTTGGGAACAACAGGGTATGTATTCAATCTCTTAGGAAAAAATGATGTTGTTCGAATGGATAAATTACTGGAATTATCGAAACAATTTGGTGTTGCGGAAGACGAAGTCAAACAAATTGAAGTCTTATATAAGAAAGATATTGATAAGATATCTTATGGTCTTCGCTCCCTCCACAAATATGCTGTTCAAGGAGATATCAATTGTTCCAATTTGAGTTATTCCAATCAACAGTTATCTATTTTTGACTACAATATTGCCTGTGACGAGTATTTGGTTATTCAAACGATCTTAGAAGGGTTGTTACTCACCTATGAAGAAGAGTACTTCGATCATTCTACTTATGCTGAGAGATTCCAAACATTTCTCGATGGTTATAATTCGAAACGAGCTTTTTCTGATTTGGAAAAACAGTTATACCCGATTATCTATCGGGTTGCTCATCTGCTATGGTTTACAAAAATTCATTTGAAAGAGAATTCAATCGAGCGATTATTAGTCGCAAATCAAATGACATTAGCGAGACAGAAGATTCTTTCGATTTTGGATGAATATCAATCTTTAGTCAACTAGTCTTTAGGAGGTTTATCGAATGCAAGAATTCAAGCGCAAACCGAATAATCTAAGAAGTTATTTGTTATTCCGGAAGATTGCACTTCCATTTATGGTTTTATTGGCACTTTTTCCAATTTCCATCTTTTTTTTCGAAACGATTGATAGCACTTTTGATATTATACTCTTACCAACCGTATCGATTGGTCTGTTTGCTCTAACTATTTTTTCCTATCGCTATTCATTAAAGCATATTCAGGCAAAAACTGCCTACATGAATATGATGGATATTCCCATTTTGACATTAACAAATACTCATTTCATTTATAAACCCGATGATTTAGAACAGTACTATTTGCCTTGGGATCATATTGTAGATATTCGTATCGATCCTGTGATTGAGAAATACAAGGATAAACTAGGTTATATCTCCATCACCTATGATGAAGAAATGTATGAGTATGTACAAGATGTGATTCGCAACAGTTATATAACCGATCGAGCAGGTGATGTAATCCTATCCATTATGTACTTTGAAGAAACACTCGAAACGGTTTATCAAGCCATCATGGATGTTTATCAAAGGAACAAAAAAAAGGATAATTAATATGAAACATTGGGATTACAAACAAATTGATGATAGGAAGATTCGCTCAATCTATCTTCATATCTTGTCTAGACGAACCAAACAAAAATTCTATACGATTGCACATCCTTCTTTTAATAAAATGGTAACTCAAGAGATTTTGGATGATCTTATGAGTATTTTATCGTTAAACGAAGAACAAGCAAATTGGCTTTTCCAAGCTCACACGAAGAAGGAACACAACCTTAAAAAACAATTATTACTCCTTGAGGACCCGAATATCGATTTAAGAAGATATCAGTTCTTTGATTTTCTCTACCGTGCAAAGAAAGGAATTTGGATTGGTATTATCCTATTTTCTCTCTTTTTCCTTTTTGGGATTCTCATTCGTATATCCATTGAGACCAACCAAGTAGGTGGAGATATAACGGTTGGGACTTGGGTTTCTAGTTTCTTATATCTGTTTGGATTCATTGGACTAGGTACCATATTCCTGTATTACCGACCCCTTATTTTCTTGAAAAAAGATGTGGAAAACAATCGAATTCAGACAATAGATGGGCAAGTCATAAAAGTTAAACTTAAAAGTCATATGAAATACTTGCAGGACAGAGGACAGATAGACTTCATCTTTTTTGGAGTTGAACTAGTCATAAAAGGCAACACAAAAAGAGTTAAATTACTTTATCCATTGGTGGAACGAGAAACAACAATAATGTCTCATTCAAGGATAGGTATGAGACGTAGAAGGTTATCACTTCTTAAAAGTTTACGGAGAATAGAGGTTTTCAAAGGGGAATATTATTCCGTTTCCAAAGTGATTGCAACCCCGATTCCGGCTATTGATTCCACAATGTACAAAAACGCTAGTGACCTGTTGTAAACCGACGAAATTGTGCAAAAAAAGCAAGGTTAAGATCCTTGCTTTTTTGATTGGGAATGATTTTTGGGATGAAAAGGGTTTTATTTGCCATTTGGATACTTTTTTCTTTCATTTTTTTCAATAAGTGGTATACTTGTATAGGCTTGTAACCTCGGTTGCAATGCGGAGGTTATGAATGAAAAAGAAAGATATTATCAACGTCGCTGTGATCGCCCACGTCGATGCAGGAAAATCAACATTAGTCGATGCATTACTGGGACAAAGCGGAGTCTTTAAAAACAATGAAGTCGTTGTCAATCAAATTATGGACAGCAATGCATTAGAACGAGAACGTGGAATCACGATCTATTCTAAAAACTGTTCCATCCAACATAATAATGTAAAGATCAATATCGTCGATACTCCTGGACATGCGGATTTCTCGAGTGAAGTAGAACGAATCATGAAGACGGTAGACACCGTTATCTTACTGGTCGATTCCAGCGAAGGGCCAATGCCTCAAACAAAGGTAGTGTTACAAAAATCGTTGGAACTTGGAATTCGTCCGATTCTATTTATCAATAAAATCGATAAGAAAGATAGTCGGGTAAGTGAAGTTGTCGATTTAAGCTTTGATCTCTTTTCCCAATTGGGCGCAACCGAAGAACAATTGGATTTTCCAATTGTGTACGGAATTGCAAAACAAGGGATTGCCATGCGAGATTTGGATGAGGATTCTAAAGATTTGACTCCATTATTCGACTTATTACTGGAACACGTTCAACCATATCCTGATAATTCCAATGAGCCCCTTCAACTGCAAGTATCTAGTTTGGCATATGATGATTATTTGGGAAGACTAGGTATTGGTCGTATCACGAGAGGAAAACTGGTCAGTGGAAGCACAGTAAAGGTCAGTAAACGTGATGGCACAGTCTTAGAAGGAAAAATCACAAGACTATTTGTCAATGAAGGATTAGATAAAGTCGTCGTTCAAGAAGCAATGCCCGGTGATATCGTCATTTTCAGTGGAATCTCACATATTTCCATTGGAGAAACCGTTTGTGATCCCGCATTTGTTGAACCGATGAAAATGATCGATATAGAACGACCTACGCTTTCTATGAATTTCTTGGTGAATGACTCTCCTTTCGTCGGACGTAGTGGCTCCAAAGTCACCACAAGACAAATTCGTACGCGTTTATTAAAAGAATTGGAGACCAATATCGGTTTGGAAGTCGAAGACATCGATGGTATTGAAGGATATAAAGTATCCGGTCGAGGAGAACTCCATCTTTCTATTCTTTTAGAGAATATGAGAAGAGAAGGATTTGAACTAGGTGTTTCGAAACCAGAGGTATTGTATCAAGAAATCAACGGGGAGAAACAAGAACCATACGAACAAGTTATTATTACAGTTCCGGACGAATATTCCGGAACAGTGATTTCCCAACTTAATTTTAGAAAAGGGATTATGCAATCCATGTTCACTCATGAGGGGCATTCTCGTTTAGAGTATATTGTCCCAACCAGAGGGATCATCGGCTATCGTAGCGAGTTCATTAACTCGACAAGAGGAACCGGAGTCATGGAGAAATCATTCCATAACTATGGACCATATGCCGGAGTTATCGAACTTAAACGCAATGGCGTTCTGATTGCGAAAGAAACCGGGAAAACAATGGCCTATTCTTTGTTTAATCTAAGCGAACGAGGAAAAATGATTGTAGATCCCGCAACGGATGTGTATGCAGGTATGATCGTAGGGATTCATTCACGTGAAAATGATCTTACTGTAAATCCATGCAAAAACAAACATTTAACCAATACTAGAGCCAGTGGTAGTGATGAAGCCATCAAATTACTGGATCCAATTCACTTCACTATGGAAGAAGCATTGGAATTCATTAATTATGATGAATTGGTCGAAATTACGCCGGAAGCAATTCGCCTCCGCAAGAAATATTTAGATGAGAGAGATCGCAGAAGAGCTTTTGTGGAAACGATGCAACTCGATAAAGAATAATTTGAGACACCTTAAGGTGTCTTTTTTATTTTGAAATTCAAATTGTTTCGATTAAGGTTTGTTTAAGAATCGTATTGTACTCTTAAGGTATGAAACAGACAAGGAGAAAATACGATGAGTACAAAATCAATGTCCAAACATGCACTTTGTCTATTGCTATTTGCTTGGATCTTCCTTTTTGCCACATCTTGTTCAAAATCAAATAATACGACGACTTCCCAAGAGACAAACACTCTCGACGTTTCAGAGTATGACGATGATGAATTGATTGATCTTGTTCTATATCCTCATAATCAGGTTGTAAATGTAAATATATCAATGGATGAGAATTCCCTAGAAGATTTATGGGAAAATGCAATAGACGAAGAATATTATAGTTGTGATATCACCTATAATGGATTCACGCTCGAAAATGTCGCGATACGAGCGAAAGGAAATTCTAGTTTGCGCGATGTCTATGAATCCGGGGACGATAGATTCTCCTACAATATAGATCTCAATTATTATGAAGATCAGGATTATTTTGGAATTGATAAACTAATCTTGAATAACTTATTTCGAGATCCAACGATGATGGCGGAATACATTGCTTATGAAGCGTTGGATTCCTTGGACGCAACTGCATCCAGAACAACTTACGTTGCATTATCGCTAAATGGGGAGTACTACGGTCTCTATTTATCTGTCGAACATGTTGGGAATGAATTTCTCGATGCTCATTATGGGAATTCAGATTATGAATTCTATAAACCGGACAATGGACTTGGCGCAGACTTATTGTATCTAGGTGATACCGATATCTATGTTGGATTGATTGATAAAAACGTTGAAGAGGAAGAAACAGATAATACTGCAATTATCAATTTAATGGAAACACTCTCTACAAATACTAATATAGATGAAGTCTTTGATGTGGATGATTATCTCAAGTATCTTGCAGTTTCCACGTACACCGTCAATCTTGACTCTTATCAAGGAGGTATTTATCACAATTACTATCTTTACAACAATGAAGGAGTATTCGAATGGATTGCTTGGGACTTGAACATGGCGTTTAATGGTTTTCCAGGGGTAAACTTAACGGATGCAGAAGCGGTAGAATTCTTAATCGATGAACCCGTTGTGAATTCCCTGAGTGACTATCCTTTGATCGAATCAATTCTTTCCGATTCAAATAATATATCCATCTATCATGAATATCTCTATGAGTTGATTGAAAACTATTTTAGTGATGATACTTTTGCACAAACAGTGGAACGAATTTCATCGATGATTGATTCTTATGTGAAAACTGATACGAATAGTTTCTATTCTTATTCCGAGTATTTAAATGCTCTTTCCGGCACTTCCGATACATCATATAGTATTATCCGATTTGTATCAGAACGTAATGAAAATGTGCTTCTGCAATTGTCAGGCGAAATACCTAGTACCAACAATGGATTGGGTAATATTGTGACAATGAATGATGTAACTAGACCTCCAAGACCATAAAAAAGGATAAAAAGCCTCCTGAAAAAGGAGGTTTTTATATGGAATGAAAAAAATTTCAAAAACCGAGTCGAAAACTCTTTACTTTTCTTCAAAATGTGGTAAACTTAATTGCTCTTCAAAAGGAGGAACAAACATTGAATTATAAAAATAAGAAAATTGAACAATCATTGATTGAAATGGGATTCGAGGAATTTACCGAAATCCAATCTCTATCCATCCCTTTGATTGAAGCGGGAATCGACATTATTGGACATTCCCAAACTGGTACAGGAAAAACGGCGGCATTTACGTTACCGCTATTGGAACGTATCGATTTTGACAACCCTAACATTCAGGCTATTATTATCTGTCCTACACGTGAATTAGCGGTTCAAGTAAAAGGAGAGATCGACCATATAGGAAAGTATTTACCAGACTTAAAAACAGTAGCTATCTATGGTGGAGAGAATATTGGAAAACAGATCCATAGTTTGAAATTCAAACCGCAAATCGTTGTGGGAACTCCAGGTAGAATTATTGATCACATCAACCGTAAATTGGTTCGCTTGGAAAACATTAACTATCTTGTTTTAGACGAAGCAGACGAGATGTTGAAAATGGGCTTTAAAGAAGAATTAGAAACGATTTTAGACGCTTCTAACCCAGATCGCCAAACGGTCATGTTCTCAGCGACAATGCCGCAGACAATCATCAATATTACTAGGAAATACATGAAAAATCCGCAAGTTGTCAGCGTTGTTAGCGGGGAAGAAACCAACAAAGATATCACCCAATACTATTACACGATCCATGAAAAGAACAAAGTAGAAGGAGTTTCGAGATTACTTCAAGTTTACAATCCAAAACTCACTTTGATCTTCTGTAACACCAAACGCAAAGTAGACGATGTTACAAGAGAATTAACAAAAAAAGGATACAACGTGAATAAAATCCACGGTGATCTTCAACAAACAACGAGAATGCAAGTATTGGATTCCTTCCATGCAGGTGTATTAGATATTCTTGTTGCGACAGATGTTGCAGCGAGAGGATTAGACATCAAAAACGTTGAAGCAGTTATCAATTTTGATGTTCCTGAAAAAGCAGAGTTTTATGTTCATCGAATCGGTCGTACCGGTCGAATTGGAAACAAAGGATATTCTTTTACATTAGTTTCCAAAAGAGAATTACGCCGTTTTGAAGATGTCATTAAATTTGCCAAAGCGAATATCAAAAAAAGGAACATTCCAACTCCTGAAAAAGTGTTGGAAGTTCACAGAGAACAACAAATCAATGAAATCGAAGATATCATTCAAAACATCAATATCAGTTTACATTTAGATACCGCAGATGCGCTTCTACAAAATAACGATGCCATTCACGTGGTCAGTGCATTGCTTCATAAGATCGAAAAGAAAGATGATTCTGAAGTGATTGCCGGAGATATCAACGAAGATTTCAATAAGAAGAAAGAAAATCCAAAACAGAAGCATCAAGATGGTGTTGCACGATTCCATCTAAATGTCGGTAGAGAGGATGGAATCTCTCCAAGAGAATTGGCTCATTTTATCATGAATGAAACAGGGTTAAAGAATTCTCATATCTTTGATATATCCATCAGCAAGAAGTCGAGCTTCTTTAGTACAGATACCTATCAATTCGAAAAAGTAATGCAGCGGATGAAAAACGTGACGATCAATGGACGTAAAACATCTATCCAAGTTGCGGATTCCAAACCAATGGAAAGCAAAGAACCAAATTCATTTGTTTCAAAAAAACGATACAAAAGAAATAGATAATCTAAACCATACTTTCAATTAAAGCGAAGTCACCCGAAATTCATGGGTGACTTTTTCTATTTTCCATAAGTATGGTAAAATGGAATTAACAATCATAGGGAGGACAGATTTATGGAACTGGTGTTAATGTTAATTTTGATTGCAGTAGCTGCGTTATCTTTTGTACCGGTTATCAAAATGAATGGGGTAAGAGACGACTTTAAATATCAATGTCTTCGATATTTGGTAAACGCCGCTTTTGCATGGACGGTATTGGTTTGTTTGGAAAGAACCGTGGATAATATGCAAATCGTGTATTATGTTCATATGTTGGGATATCCAATGAAATTCTTATTGGCCGCCTTCACGATTTGTACGATTACAGACTATACAGAAAGTAAAATGCCAAAATGGTTGACCATCATTTTGATTGTTGGCTTTGTAGTAGAATTGACAAATGCTTTTACCAATCAAATGACACACTTCTTACTAAATATTGATGTCGCAAACATCACTAGTCTTGAAATCTTGTATGCGGCTCCAAAAGGATGGTATTTTGTCTATCATTTAGTTGTTCTATATTGCATGTTGCTATTCTCAGTGGCATACTTATTCTATTTCTTTTATAAACATCGAGATGTTCGACATTATCGATCGATTTCGATTACAATGGGTATCAGTGTTGCGGTAGTATTGCTATTTAATCTTGCTCAACTACTTGTCGTGCAGACAACCATAGATTTGACATACGTTTCGATTATTCTCGTTACTTATTCCTTATATCAAGTGATTTTCAAAAAAGATATGATATACAATTTGAAAGCTTCGGGACGAGGAGAAATCCTGTCAAATATGCGTGAAATCTACATTATTACGGATGAACAGAAGAATATTGTCGATATTAGCCCTCTGTTGCTGGATAAGTATGAATTGAAAAAATCCGACTATATTGGGAAGGTATTCGATGTTTTGTTGGAAGATTTGCGCAAGTTCATTGTTATTTATGTGGATTATGATGTGGATGAGCAGGAATCCAATGATAAAGACCATTATCATCTTCGTGAAAAACAATTCCATTTACGAGGTTTCAAAGAGTCTGGACATATGATTTTGCTTTATGATGAGACACAAGTATATCGATTATTGCAAGAATTGAATCGATTAAGTTATTACGATTACATGACCGGACTACATAATCGTAATTTTATGGAAAACAAACTAGAACACATCACTTCCACCAAAGATCTGGGTATTGTTTCCTTGGATCTCAATGGGCTAAAAGCAAACAATGATTATTTAGGACATGATAGAGGAGACTATTTGCTAAAACAATTGGCAAATCAAATGAAAAAAGTTGCAGATCAATTACCAAATCACTATATGGCACGTATTGGTGGAGATGAATTCTTGATTGTTATAGAACATTCGACAAAAGAGCAGCTTATTCGAATCAAATCAGAATTATTGGAATTGTGTGATAATAAAGATATTAGCAAACAAATTAGTGTTTCAATCGGGATTGCATTTTCAGAAGAGGAAAACAATGTGTATAAACTCATTCGTGATGCGGATGAAGATATGTATAAGATGAAACAACAAGTAAGCAAAGAATATCAAATGGCAATTGTTGAATACGCTAAAAAGTCAGGTCAATATATCAGATAAAAAAAGGAGTACTTCAAATACTCCTTTTCACTTAATAATTTTTAATTTTAATCTTCAGGTTAATTATTTTCGTTTCTTGAGGTTTGAGATACAGAATTCGATTGTTTTCTTTTTCAACGGTATACCCTTCCGGAGTGTTTGTGGATGGTTCGATTCCCAAGACATACTCGCCTTGTGCTAACATTTTCCATTCTAATAAAAGAGGTAACTCATTGGAATTAAACTCAATGCTAACACCTAGTTTT
>QKCT01000084.1 GCA_003245625.1 Bacillota bacterium
AGCATGTTTGGACCAATCCCGCATGTAGCATAAATCTTTGTTTCGTCATACACCGTCTTCAAAATTTCCTTGGCCAATTCGTAATCGGTTTTTTTATAATAATTCATGTATTCTGTCATATCAATAAAAACTTCATCTACTGAATAGACATAAATATCCTCTTCCGAAACAAAACGAAGGTATATTTCAACGATCTTAGTAGAGTATTCTAAATAGGTATTCATCTTTGGTTTTCGATAAATAATATCGATCGTTTTCGGCAGTTCATATACACGGCATCTGTTGGGTACACCGAAAGTTTTTAAATACGGTGAAACCGCCAAAACTATGGATCCGCCTCCTCTTTCTTTATCGGCAACCACCAAAGGAGTCTTGAATGGATCCAAGCCTGATATAGCACATTCTACAGAAGCGTAGAAACTTTTCAAGTCGATACAAAGTATGTTTTTATGTAATTTGTATTCTTCCATAGTCAAGTCCCTCCTTTGAAAATATTATACTCTTCTTAGTATAAAAAAACTACCGCGTTTTTGGAATTCGGGATATAAAAAAATATCCCGTTTTTTGTTTAAAAAATTTCCAACTAACTTAAACCTATATTTCTGGCTTTTATTATTTTTATGTCGGCTAATCTAAAAAAGAAAAACCCTCGAAATTTCTTCGAGGGTTTCTAATTTAGTTTTAATTCTCTTTCTGGAAGGTAAACTTTTACCAAGGTACCCTTTCCTTCCGTGCTATCCAATTCAATATGCCCATTATAATTCATGACAATATGTTTCACGATTGATAATCCCAATCCTGTTCCACCAGTAGACTTGCTCCTAGCTTTGTCAACCCGGTAAAAACGCTCAAAGATCCTTGCTTGATCTGCCTTCGGAATTCCGATTCCATCGTCTTGTATAATAATAGTTAAATAATGATTTTCTCTGTTTATTTTAATTTTCACTATTCCAGATTGTTTCCCATATTTTATTGCATTTTCCAAAAGATTCTTAAGCAATTGAAACATCTGATCTGGGTTAGCGTTTATATAATCCTCTCGATCTGTTGTTTCAATTGTAATTTTCTTCGAATCAATCAAACCTTGAAGCGATTCAAGTACTTCCTGAACTGTTCTATTAATATCTAGATTTTGTCTGTGTTGTATTTGAGTTTGGTTTTCATATTTGGATAATGTCAACATATCCATGACCAGATTATTCATTCTTTTTGCTTCTTCTGAAATTCTTTTCGCCAAATCCAAAATCGTTTTTTCGTCTTTTGCCATCCCCTGAATGATTAAATCGGATGACCCTAAGATTGCAGTCAAAGGAGATTTTAATTCATGAGAAGCGTTATCAAAGAAATCTTTCTTTAAGTTCTCAATATTTTTTATTGCTGTGATGTCTGTAAAAATTAAAATAACACTTGGTTGATTCAACCAGTTTTTATCTTGATAGGTAATCGATACAGAATAGTACTCTTCTTTGATTTTTACGACAAGATTGGTATTGATTTCTTTTTAATGGATTCTTGAATTTCATTATCTCGAAATAAAAAACGATAATCTTTATGTAAATTGATGTCGATATTAAAGCGATATAGCCGTTTAAGAAAATCATTCAACATAACGATTAACCCATCCTTATCAAGGACACATATTCCTTGATCCATATGATTGAGTAAAAAGTCGTTTTTGTCTTTCTCTGATTTTAGAGATGAAATATTGGATGCTATCAACTTGTTAATATCATTGATTTCGCGTATTAGTTCATTGATTTCATCTGTTTTATCAAAAGTAATAATTTCAGAATATTTACCTTCATTAACATCTCTTAAAATTTTTCTCACTTCATTGAGTGGATACATCGCTCGTCGAATCATAGCCCCACTGATAAAACCTGTAATTACCACCACGAGGAAACCGATGAGAATAGAAAGTCCGATAAAATCATTTGCAAAAGGGAGCAACGAACTGGTAGGAATAGCGACTCTTACGTAATTTCCGTCATCTAATAAAGCGGCCATATACATCATGTTAATATCCAATGTTGTAGAATGGCGGATATAAGCTGTTCCTAAGTCGTTAAATTCCGGCCTAGTTAAATGATTTTCCAGATCTTCCGCCAAAGAATCTACAATAACGTCTCCGTTGCTTGCCATAAATGTAATGCGGATATAATCTTCCATATCCTCGTATTTTTGTACCACTCTTGTTGCGTCTTGATCGATATCATATTCTAATATGATGATTTCCAAATAATATTCTAGATTCAATTCTGTAACGCTGTTCATATTGCTTTTAGCAATGAAAAATCCCCCAATGATGAAAACTAAAATAGAGAATAATACAACTGCCATGAATTCTAATGATATTTTTCGTTTCATAACACAAATCGATATCCTATTCCCCGAACGGTTTCAATCACTTCATCCGTTAATCCGGCATCTTTCAATTTTCGACGAATCTCTTTGATATGAACGTCAATCGTTCGTGTTTCGCCTATGTATTCATAACCCCAAACTTTATTCAGAATATCATCCCTGGAAATGATTGTGTTATGATTCTCCATTAAAAGTTGTAACAATTCAAATTGCTTTCTCGTAAACTTTAACTCAAAATCATTATATTTGCATAAAAACTTGGAAGGGGTGATTTTTAATCCCTTTACTTCCAATGACTCTTCTTTGGATTTTTTATGATACCTACGAAGCAACGCCTTAACACGGCTGACTAATTCCAGCACACCAAATGGCTTAACAAGGTAATCATCAGCGCCAGTATCCAAACCGATAACTCGATCCACTTCGGAAATCTTCGCGGATATGATCATAACAGGTATTTGGGCGTATTTGGGGTTGGATTTTAACTTTTTTAGTATTTCAAGTCCATCGATATCGGGCAACATAATATCCAATAAAATAACATCTGGTGTCTCTTGTTCCAAAACATCCATCAATTGGTCAGCGCGATCAAAAATCTTAATATCATAATTCGAGTTTGATAGCGCGATTTGAATTACATTTTGAATATTAATGTCATCTTCTACTGAAAATACGATTGGTTTCATAACAATCTCCTTTATTCATGCTCTCCTGTGATGGAAAAGATTACCCATTCGGCTAAGTTTACAGCATGATCTCCGATACGTTCAATATATTTTGCTACCATCATTAGATAAATGGCATAATCCGCATCAATTCTAGTTTCTCTGATAGCAGATGCAACTTGATTTTTGATTTCTATAAAATATTCATCCACTAAGTCATCTTTTTCAATGACTTCATGAGCCATTCTAGTATCTCTGTTTACAAAGGAATCCAACGCTAATCGAATCATCTCTTCGCAGACATCAACCATTAAAGGTGTATATTTTGCCTTTAGTGGTTTGCTAGTTTTTTCCATAAAGACAGTCAATTTTGAAATATCCGCTGCGTGATCTCCGATTCGTTCTAAATCGGTAATCATTTTCAAAACAGCCGTAATCAATCTAAGATCTTTGGCAACAGGCTGTTCTCTTAGAATGATTCTCATACATTCCTTCTCGATTGCGTATTCAAAATCATTGACTAATTGATCATCCTTTATGATTCGTTCCGCTAATTCTGTATTCATTTCTAAGAATGAATGTAATGCATCATGAATATTTCGAATCACAAGATCACTCATTTTGATTAAATTCAATTTTAAATTATCTAGTTCAGAATCAAATTGGGTTCTATATGTCATAATACCCTCCTATTAATTATATATTCTCTTTCTATCATTTTCAATCAATTAACCGAAACGACCCGTGATATATTCTTCGGTTTTTGTTTCCTTAGGGTTTGAAAAGATAATATCTGTCTTATCATATTCTATCAATTCACCCATTAATAAGAACGCAGTATTGTCTGATATTCTCGCTGCTTGTTGCATATTGTGAGTTACGATTACAATAGTATATTTCTTTTTCAGTTCTAAAATCAAATCCTCGATTTTAGCTGTAGCAATTGGGTCGAGTGCGCTCGTCGGCTCATCCATTAGGATGACATCCGGTTCCATCGCAATAGCTCTTGCAATGCACAGTCTTTGTTGTTGACCCCCAGATAGTTCCTTAGCACTTTCTTTTAGTCTATCTTTGACTTCGTCGTACAATGCAGCGTTTATCAATGAACGCTCAACGATTTCTTGTAACACTTTTCTATCTTTTATTCCTTGGCAACGAGGTCCGTAGGCGATGTTATCAAAGATGGACATTGGGAATGGATTTGGTTTTTGAAACACCATTCCTACTTTTGTCCGAAGATTGATAACATCATATTCCTTGGCAAAAATATCTTGTTCCTCATAGCGAATGTCACCGTCAATACGGACGTTATCGATGAGGTCGTTCATACGATTTAATGTTCTTAACAAAGTGGACTTTCCACATCCAGATGGACCAATTAAAGCAGTAATTTGATTTTTCGGTATATCCATTGTTATCTGATCTAGAGCTTTCTTCTCTCCATACTTCAGATTCAATTGATTTATGGTAAATGCATTTTCCATTGTTTTCACTTCCTAATAAGAGATTTTCTTCACAATCATCTTGACTGATAGATTCATAACGAACACAACCAGTAAAATGATAATTGAAATAGCGGAGGCTAATTCGAAATTCGGTGTTTCCCCTGACATAACACTCCATATATGGACGGCCAAACTAGTGGATCGTTCAGTAACGATAATCTCATCCTTAATCGAAGTTCCGATAGCATAGATTAATGCAGCTGACTCACCTATAATTCTACCGATACTCAGAAGAACTGCAGATAGAATTCCTGGAGCAGAAGATTTTAGAATCACCTTGAACGTCGTTTGGCTTTTTGTCGCCCCTAACGCCAATGAAGCTTGTCGATACTCATCTGGGATTGTTTTCAGTGTTTCTTCTGTAGATGATATAATAACCGGAAGAATAATCACTGCTAATGTAAGGCTTCCTGATATCAAATTACCGCCTTCTGTTCCGGTGACTGTAGAAACGATTGGTATGAATACCGCTGCTCCTAACAATCCAAAAATAATGGATGGTACCCCAGTCAACATTTCTACCATTCTTCTTAAAATATTCACTAATTTATTATTCTTCGGAGCAAATTCATGAAGATATATGGCTGTAAGTATTCCTATCGGTAATGCAACAATCAAAGTTAGTATGATCAAATACATCGTTGTAATCAAAGAACCTCTAATTCCTTTTCCTGCCGTAGTAAACATGATGTCTTTTATTCCTGTTGCAGACTCAAATTGACTGATTGCAGCTTCGGCCCCTTTCGAACTCAACATAATTGTATTATCAGAGAAGATTATTTTATCTAGCGACTGCCCGCTAGCCATATAAACCATTTCGCCTTCGTTGTTTTTGTCGGGAAGATTTGCTAAAGGTGATTCGGTATCGACATAAACAATTAAAATATAGTCATGACCTTCACGATCCAAATCATCCTTGAGCGCAATTCCCCAACGAGTAGAGAAATAAGTATCGGAATCCAGATCATCTGGAGCGACAAATAGATTTGTGGTCAACTCAGAATCGTAATATCCGTCATATACCGTAGAATAATAGTCTCCCGTCAATAAATCCCAACTCAATAAAGAACTACCTTTATTAAATACAAATACAAATACTGCAATTAATATAACCAATCCAATCAAAGAAATCAGTGTAATCAAACTTTGATAAATCTTATCTGTGATAAATCTTTTCCTTGATTTCATGAGAATTTACCAATCCTTTTCTTTGCTGCATTCAGCAATAAGTTGGTAACTATAATCACAATAATCAGTACTACACCTACTGAAAATCGAATATCATAATCAAGGCCGGTTGTTTCCTTTAACCCTAATAACATTGTAGAAGTTAAGGTTCTAGTGGTATTAAAAATATTGAAATCTGGACCGGTTCCTGCATTTCCGGCAACCATTGATACAGCAGTTGCTTCGCCAAGTGCACGCCCAATCCCTAAAATAATTCCTGCGAATATACCAGATTTAGCACTAACTAAAGTAACTTTGAATAACGTTTGAATTTTTGTAGCTCCTAGTGCTAAAGAATTGTTCTCCATATCGCGGTTAACCGCTTTAATCGCCGTGATAGATAATAACGTTACTGTAGGCATAATCATAATCGCCAATACAAGTACTGTTGATAACGCACTGATTCCACCAGCGGTCTGCATTCCAAAAACGGTTGCTATTTTTTTTACCACATCTGTGATAACCCCTAACCCAAATACACCAAATACGATGGATGGAATCGCTGCAAGCAATTCTACTACAGTTTGGAAAAATCCACTGATTGGTTTTGGAGTCATTTTTGCAATAAAAAGCGCAGTAAATACGGAAACAGGAACAGCCAAAAGTGCGGATAAGAAAACGACATACAATGTATTAATAACAATGAAGAAAATTCCGTATATATTAGGAGAGATATACCAGGTTGTTCCTGTCATAAAACGTAAGAAATTAACACTTAGGTCACCATATTGAGAAGGTAAGAATGGAGCCACCCCTCGTTCGGTGATAAATAAAATAATTAAGACAACAAAAGAAGCTGACAGTATGGTAGGAATTAAAAGACCCGTATATGTCAATTTATCAAAAAAGCGATTTTTCTTTTTTACGTCCCATATTTTGAATATTGGAAATTTCATGTCATACTCCTTAAAGCGTAGAAATAGTAGGCGTTTTTTTGCCTACTATTTCAAAGTATAATCGAGTGGAAATTATGCTAATTGACTCCAAGTTGTTATTTCCCCTGCATAAATCTTCTTGACTTGTTCGGCGGTAATATTTGTAATCACGTTGTTATCAGCGTTCACAACTACTACAACTGCATCCCAACACATTTGTCCATATGTTCCATCTGCACCGACTTCAGTCTCAGTACTAAAGCTTCTAGATGCGAAACCGATGTGTAAATAATTTGCTCCATCACTTTCCGAACCTTGAACGCGTTTGTAAGCATCTCCAGAACCTGTATGGTTATGATCGGCGATGAAGTTACCACATTTTGCGCTAAATTCAGCTGATAAAGCTTTTGCGATTTTTTCAACGGAAGTAGATCCACCAAAACGAATCGTTACATTCTCGTTATTCAAAGAACATACATCATAGTTGTCTTTGATATCATCCCATAATTGATCAGAAGTACTTGTTTCAAGAATACCTGAGTTGTTTGCAATCGTCGCTTTTCCGTCAACAGTTGACATATATGCAACAAATGCTTCCACGATTGCTTCTTCCGTTTCCATGCCTGTCCAATCTGATCTTGTCATATACATAAACGGTCTCTTAAGGTTGTAAGTATCATTCAAAACGTTAGCTTCTGTAGCTTCAACACCTTCAAAACTCAACCCAGTCAAGCCTGAATCTTCCAAAGAAGATAACGAAATGTATCCAATTCCATATTCATCTCCTTCGACACTGGAGATCATGGATCCATTACCATCAACTTCAATGTAACCAGAAACCAACAATGCGTTGTCTTCTACTGCGTCACTAAATCCAATTCCTTTAAAGAATGCTTCTCTTGTTCCAGAGGTTGTATCTCTGGTATACACTTTAATTAAACTTGTTTGATCAAAAGATGATGTTGTAGCTGTTGTTGTATCTTCTGTTCCACAACTCACTAAACCAAAAATCATCGTCAATGCGCTAAATAGCAAAATAAATTTCTTCATTTTTTTCTCCTTTTTCTACTTTCATACAACACAATCATACACAAACTATGTGAAATGAAATATCACAAAGGAGTAAAAGATTGTAAAGAAAATGTAAAAAAGTTGCCCAATGGACAACTTTTATATTTTTTTAAATATAAGGTTTTACTTATCGTATTTGGCAAACGGATCGTCGTTATCGTTGATGGTTCTATTTTTTTCGGCTTCCTTCGCCAATACAACATCTTTTGGTTCAACAACCAAAGCCATAATCAAATACGCTAACAATCCCGTTCCTGCGCAAACAACCAAAACCAGCCAAATGACTCTAATGATGGTTACATCGATATCTAGATAATCTGATAATCCCGCGCAGACTCCTGAAATTTTTCCGTTTTCAACATCGCGATATAATTTCTTTTGAGCAGACATAATTACCTCCGTGTACATGAATATATTATAACAATTTAGTTGATTTGTTAAGGTTTCTTTTTAAATAATCCGACAATTTTTTTAGCAATCAATATCCAAGTTTCTTTCTTCACATAAACAATCGCCGCACCAAGCCCAATACTTGCGACAGGTGTTGTAATGGTCAAAACAATGACTGTGGTAGATAACTTTGCTTTCACATATATTTGGATGATTTCTGTATACCCATTATCTAATGTAACAAAAACAGTCGTCTCACCATATGATAGCCCGGTTACGATTCCATTGGAATCAATTGTCAAAACTGTACTATCAGCCACTGAATAATCAGAGATACTTGCTCGGCCTAATGTGATGTATTGATTAACATCTAGTGTTTGATCTACGTTGATATATACTTTTTCTAATTCAAGATTCAGTTCATCAATACTTGTCTGAAGCCATAATATTGCGTCTTCAACCATTTCTTCCGTTGCATTTCCATCGTGAATCACATTGTTTGCATTCAATTTAGCCGTTTCAAAAGATCCATAGGATGAAATAGAATAGTCTTCTTCTCGATAAATCGTTGTAGAATCATATAGCTCTTGTAATTCAGTAAAATCAGGTAATAACACTAATAAATTATCTGCTTCGGTCATGTCGGTTACAACTTGAGCCGCAGCTAGGTCATTCAATTCTTTTCCGGTAATGATTTCGTATAGTCGCTCTAATTCCGTTAAATAAGCGTTTTTGGAATCGGTTGTATAATCAGATAAATCAGATTGTTTCAATTCGTAATACAAAATCAATAATGCACTATTATCAACCAGAGGTACTAGCGTATCTAATGCGACTTCCAATGTTTGACTTAATGTATCTACTGTTACCTGATCAATGTTATCATTATTAACAATAGAATTCACGTACATATAGGAGCCATATGCATCTACAGCCGCCTGAAAAGCAAGATAAGATGATTCGGTGTATTTGGTTCTTTCTTCATAATACGCAATAATTACCAATGTATTAAGTGCGGATAGTTCTGATCGATCGGCTTGTAAAACCAACAAATCAGCAGCTAGAGTTAAGTCAATAACCGCTTGATCCATATCTGTTTGTGAAGAGTCAGCTGAAAGCATAATGGTTTCAATTCGTTCTAATTCGTCCAAATAGTCAGAAACAGAATTCGGTGTGTACCCTGATAAATCAATAGCGATTGCGATATTGTATGCTGCTGTCAAGGTGGTTGCGTCGCCTTTTTCTATTAAGACATTATAGAGAGTCGCCACATCAAGAATTGCTTGATCCACTTCTGTTTGAGTAGCTTCTACATTGTTAATCAAGGCATTGATAGAAGCGAGCCCTGCAGTAAACTGAGCAAAAGAAGAAGTAGTATAAATGGAACCGTCAACTTGAGTCGCAGTATTATAATCAGAAATCAATGTCGTTTTGTCCGGTCTAGCTACCAGAAGTGACAATATTTCATTTAATCTGTTTTCTCCGGCGGATACATCATCTACCGTTGCATCGATGTTATCTACCAATTGTTGAAGCGTCATCCCGATATCGGTTTGTAATGTGGTATCGATATTATCATACGCTGTTTGAAAATTAGTAAAAGTGCTTGGAATATAAGTTGTTCCATCTGTTATATAAATTGTGTCAATTTGAGTAATCAAAGAATTCAGTGTGGTTTTATCGCCTCGTAATACCAATAAATTATCCGCATTATCAATATCCGTATTTAATCCGCTGATTACGGAATCGCCCGCTGTTGGATTATTTAAAATAACTTCAATACGATCTAGTTCCAGATTATATGTGGTTTGAGACGTTGTTGTATATGGGGATAAATCAATTGAGTTGGCTTGTGAGAAATTTGCAAGCGTTACGTAATATGTATCGTTTAAAATCAAACCACCAATTGCCGTATTAATATCAACAGTCAAGTTATCTACATCAATTTGAGTCGCTAAAGCGTCATCGATTACGGCTTGTATCGCTGCCAAACCACCTAGCGCATCAATCGCTGCAGTAAATGCATCGAATGAAGCGGTTTGATAGTATGGATCTCCGATTGGAGAGTTTGTTTGGGTGGTGTTAATCGTATTCACTTCAGCGTAAGCTGCGTTTAAAGCGGTTTTATCTGCATCCGCATGAACAGAATAGAGAAAGAAGCCACTAAACATAGTGACTACCATCGATATAATCATGATGACTTTCTTAATCTGTTTCATGATACTCCCCTTCTAGGTTTCAAATACCTTTTTGTAAATCAAATCGATATTTTTGCTATAATACTCTAAATCGAACAATTCTTTGAGTTCACTTTCCGTAAACATCGCTTTCATATTAAAATCATTCGAAACAATCGATATAAAATCTTTCTTTTCCTCATAACAATAATTCGCCAATGGTTGAATGATATCATAGGCTTCTTCCCTACTCGTTCCTTTATCAATCAACGCCGTAAGAACTCTTTGAGAAAAGATAACTCCATTGGTTTTATATATATTATCCATCATATTGTCTGGATATACAACTAAATTTTCAATTACCTTGTAATAACGATGAAACATGTAATCTACTAATGTAGTTGCATCTGGAATGATGATCCGTTCCACAGAAGAATGAGAGATATCTCTTTCGTGCCATAGAGCAATGTCTTCAAAAGCAGGAACCAAATATCCCCTTAGAACTCGCATAACCCCGCATATATTCTCACTGACGATTGGATTCTTCTTATGTGGCATTGCAGAAGATCCCTTTTGATTAGTCGAAAACGGTTCTCTTACTTCATTCACTTCGGTGCGTTGAAGATGTCGAACTTCTAATGCCATTTTTTCCAAAGTAGAAGCGAGCAAAACCAAAGAACTCATATAATTAGCGTGTCGATCTCTTTGTAAGGTTTGAGTGGAAATGTTTACCGTCCCAAGGCCGAGATTGTAACAAATGTATTGTTCAACTTCTGGGTTAGTAAATGCATAATTACCTACCGCTCCACTAATTTTGCCAACTTCAATTTCGGAAGCGGCACTTAAGAAACGGTTAAAGTTCCTTTTCAGTTCATCATAATACAGCGCAAATTTCAAACCGAATATTGTAATATCCGCATGTATTCCGTGGGTCCTGCCAATGCAATATGTTTTTTTGTATTGAACTGCTTTTTGTTTTAATAAATTTAGAAACGCTTCCACATCTTCTTTAATTATCGCGTTCGCTTTTTTATAAAGGATTCCATAAGCAGTATCGACAACATCGGTTGAAGTCAATCCATAGTGAATATAACGCTTTTCTTCTCCTAAAGATAAGGACAACGCCCTTGTAAAAGCAATCACATCATGTTTGTATTCTAATTCTAACTCATAGACTTTATCGATATCAAAAGTGGCATCGCTTTGAATCGCCTTCAAATCCTTTTGGTGGATAATTCCTAATTTTGCTAAAGCTTCAACGTTAAGTATTTCGATTTGTAGAAATGCATCGAATTTAGACTGGTCAGACCAAATTTCTTGCATTTCTTTTCGTGAATAGCGTTCTATCATTGCTTGCAACTCTCCATTCTTTTGTAGCAAGTTAGTGTATTTTCTAGTAGACAGGCAATTGTCATAGGACCAACACCTTTTGGAACTGGAGTGATATATCCGGCAATTGGTTCCACTCGATCAAAATCAACATCACCAGTTATAACACCTTCTACGCGGTTGATTCCAACATCGATGACTACCGCTCCCGGTTTCACGTATGTCTCATCGATCATATTTGCTTTACCAATAGCTACAACAAGAATGTCCGCTTGGTTCGTAATACCTCTCATATCTTGTGTTTTTGAATGACAAGTAGTTACAGTACAATTTCGTTGCAACATCAATGATGCAATCGGTTTCCCGACAATCTGACTTCGGCCTATAATGACGCAATGTTTTCCTATTGTTTCAATATTATATTCTTCTAAAATACGAGTAATCCCTAATGGGGTACAAGGTACTAAGGCGTCTGATCTACCTTTGTTTAACTTCCCCACATTGATATCTGTGAATCCATCCACATCTTTTCTTGGATCAATCAAATTAATGATTTTTTCTTCGTCCAAATGTTTCGGAATCGGTAATTGTAATAAAATACCATGGACGCTATCATCGTCATTTAGATGAATGATAATTTCTTCAAGTTCTAATTGTGTAATCGTGTCTTCTTTTAATATTACCGTTGACTTCATTCCCGCTTTGATACATGCTTTTTCTTTGGAGTGAACATAAGATTGACTCGCAGGATTTTCCCCAACTAAAATAACAACCAAATGAGGTTGTTTTTTATATTTGGATACTAACTCCTGAGTTTCAACTTGAATTTGTTCTCTTAATTTGAGAGATAAAGATTTACCATCTAATATTACCGACATGTCTATTCACCTTTCTCATAAAGATATTGGTCAACAATTTCACCGATATAAACTGTATGGTTGGCGTTATTATTTGTATCGGGATTATAATATCTTGATTTGATGATACCAGGAACGATTTCTTGGTTTAAAGTTTGTTTGTAAATTACCCTGCATTCAAAATGAAGTTTAGCTTCCCCAATGATTGGAGTTTCAATTTTTCTTCCTTTAACAGCCGTGAGGTTGCAGTAAGCAAACTTATCCATATCGCGAAGTGATTTCGTACCACATATTTTAATAGCATCTAGTAGATTGTCTTCCATTGGGACGCTCACGGTGAATTCGTTACTTGCTTCAATTAACTCATATGTTGCACGAGAATCTCGAACAAGAACAACAAAAACAGGTCTACCCCAAATTACATTGACTCCACCCCATCCGATGATCATTGTATTTGTTTTATCTTGGAATTTCGTTGTCAAAAAATTACCTGGTTTCATCTTCTCCAAAACAACATTACTATAATCAAAGATTCCTATCTCTGTATACATGAATGGCATCACCTCTTGAAAATATTATAACACAAATAAAGCATTGGAAAAAGTTTACAATTTAGATATAATACCATAAATTATGAAATAGCTTATATAATATCCAAAAAACCAAATATGTGATACAATATAGGAAACAAAATACGAGGTGTAGAATGAATATAGGGATCGTGGGTCTAGGCCTGATTGGCGGTACTATCGCAAAAACATTGAATCAACATTATACCGTCTCTGGATATGACATTTCCGAAGCTACAATCACATATGCATTAGAACATAAGATCATTGATAGATCATACTCTGATTTGAAGTTGTTTTTTGAGGATAATGATATCATATTTTTGTGTTTGTATCCAAATGCGATCTTGAATTTTATTTTTCAAAACAAGCATTTTATCCCTAAAAATAGAGTAATCATTGAAATTTCCGGTATTAAAAAATATCTTATATCTAGAGTAGAAGAGTTGGGAGACCTTCCATTCGATATCATCTATACGCACCCTGTAGCAGGTAGAGAAAAAGCAGGAATTATGCATTCAGATGAGAAAATTTTCGCAAACGCAAACTTTGTTATTACACCGGTTGACAAGAACAAAAAACAAAATATTGATTTGGTTTCAGATTTAGCAAAAAAAATGGGGTTTCAGAACATTTCTATCGTAACTCCGGAACAGCATGACGACATAATTGCTTATACTTCTCAATTAACTCATGTTTTGAGTTTATCGCTAGTTAACGCCATTTCAACAGACCTTGATACCAGAAGATTTATAGGTGATTCCTATCGAGATTTAACGAGAATATCGATTATCAACGAGAAGTTGTGGCCGCAACTCTTCATCAACAACAAAGAAGCTCTCATTCACAAGATTACGGAATTCGAATCAGAACTACGCAAGATTAAGGATGCAATAATAATGAACGATACCGAAAAACTTGAATCACTCATGCGTAAATCTACTCAAATTCGTCTATCCATTGATAGAGGTAAAAATAATGAGAGTTAAGGTATATCCATCAGTAGTTTCCGGATCAATAACACCGCCAGCATCAAAGTCTTTATTGCATAGATCCATCATTTGTGCCTGTATGGCTAAAGGTGAGTCCACTATAAAAAATGTGATTTATAGTAAAGATGTTGAAGCTACCTTGCGTGCGTTCGAAAGTTTAGGCGTCAAGGTTATCAGAGATAGAAATCAAATTATCATAATCAGTGATGGATATGATTCGTTCACAGAAGATGTTTCTATTGACTGTAATGAATCAGGATCCACAATACGTTTCTTGATTCCTGTATTATCAAACAATAAAAATGCCTATTTTAAAGGAAAATCCAGTTTAATATCTCGCCCCATGAACATCTACGAAGATATCTTTAATCACCAAGGTTTGTTGTTTAAAAGACATACGGATTATATAGAAACAAAAGGGCGGATTTCTTCGGGGTATTATCAAATTCCGGGTGACATTAGCTCTCAATTTATCTCTGGGTTACTGTTTATATTACCTGTTTTAGATGGTGATTCCATTATTGAAATCACTGGAAATTTTGAATCTTCTAGCTATGTCGATATGACCGTGAAAATTCTAAATGAATTTGGAATAAAAGTGGAGAAAATTGGACCAAAATTTTTTGTCCAAGGAAACCAAAAATATCAGAATTCATCCGTAAAAGTGGAATCAGACTACTCTCAACTTGCTTTTTTCGCTGTTTTAGGAATTGTAAACAACGATATTGAAATTCGTAATATATCTTCCGATTCTTTACAACCAGATAAACAAATTTTAGCTATTATTGAACAAATGGGTGGCTTAATAGAGCAACTGGATGATTCTCTCTATATTCATCGTTCTCAAACCACCGGAATCACAATTGATTTGAGTCAATGTCCAGATATTGGACCTATATTAGGAGTGTTAGCGGCTTGTTCCAATGGGACAACAAACATTATAAATGCCAAACGTCTTGTCATTAAAGAATCTAATCGTTTGCTTTCTACATATGAAGTTTTAAAAGAGTTTGGTGTCGATGTTTTAATGTCAGAAGATTCACTGACAATTCATGGTTCTATGCAACTTAATGCAAATGAACTCGACTCATTTAACGACCACCGGATGGCAATGTCAATCGCCATTGCTGCAACCATAGCATCCTCACCGATTATCATCAATCGTGCAGAAGCTATCGAAAAATCTTATCCAACATTTTATCAAGATCTCGCTTCGCTAGGAGTCCGTATAGAATTTTTATAACGAGGTACAGTATGAAAACAATCGAAGTCAAATCAAGATTTCACAACTATCCAATCTATATCGAAAACAATCTCTTAAAATCACTAAGAGATTATTTAGATGTGAATCGTTTTTACGTGATTGTTTCAGATGATCTTATTCCAGAAACTTATGTAAACCTGGTTAGAGAAGTGTGTGAAAATCACTTATTCATTTCTTTCCCTTCCGGAGAACAATCGAAATCATTTGAACAAATGGAACGTATTATCTCTATTATGCAGGATCACAATGTAACTAGAGATGCTTGTTTAATTGCTTTAGGTGGAGGAGTCACCGGGGATCTCTCTGGGTTTGTTGCTGCAACATACCAAAGAGGAATTGACTTTATCCAAATCCCAACAACGTTACTCTCGCAAATCGATTCCTCGGTTGGTGGAAAAGTTGCTATCAACACTGAAAAAGCAAAGAACTCTGTCGGTAATTTCTATGCACCAATAATGGTACTGATTGATCCTCTCACTTTAAACACATTACCAGAGCGTCATTTCAACAATGGGATGGCTGAGATGATCAAATATGGAATGATTTATTCGAAGCCTTTGTTTGAATTTATTGAATCAAATAATGTAAAAAATCACCTGGAATATCTAATTGAACAATCCTTGTTAATTAAAAAATATTATGTAGAAAACGATGAATTTGAATCTTCATTAAGACAAATCCTTAATTTTGGACACACCTATGGTCACGCTTATGAATCTCTATATCGATTTGAAAAATATCTTCATGGCGAGGCAATATCCCTAGGGATGCTCCGAGTTTGTGATAATATAGATATCAAAAGTAGATTGGAATCTATACTAAATAAATTCCAACTTCCAATCTTTGATGAAGCAACAGAAGAAATGCTGTTGCCTTATGTAAAGAAAGATAAGAAAAACAGAAAAGATGCTTTGAATTTGATTGTTGTAAATGAAATTGGAAAAGCATCCATTCAAAAAGTCATTAAATAAGGAGGTCGTACTATGAATACGATCGGTCACAATATCAAAGTTACATTCTTTGGTGAATCTCACGGACCATATATCGGCGTTGTTTTTGACAATTTACCTGCAGGTATCGAACTTGATGAAGAGTTGATTCGGTTTAACCTGTCAAAAAGACGACCAGCAAAAAAAATCAGTACAACTAGAGTGGAAGCGGATAATTATCAAATCGTTTCCGGTTATTTTAATGGAAAAACAACTGGTGCGGCTTTGACTGTATTAATTGAAAATGCAAACACCATCAGTGGTGATTATAAAAACCTTAATATTACACCGAGACCTTCTCATTCAGATTATCCAGCAAATATCAAATATCAAGGATTCAACGATTATCGCGGTGGTGGTTTCTTTTCTGGAAGACTAACGGCTCTATGGGTATTAGTCGGGTCAATAGCTCAACAAATATTACAAAAACAAGGTGTCCTCGTTGGATCTCATATTTATAGTTTAAAAGATATAAAGGATCAATCATTTGATCCAAACGAAACAAACCCTGAACAAATTCTAAAGTTAAACGAGTCCTTCTTCCCTTTGATTGATTCCAACTTGCAAGAACCAATGTATCAATTAATCACGGACGCAAAGATGAATTTAGATTCTGTTGGCGGAATCATCGAATCCAAGATTATCAATCTCCCTGTTGGGGTTGGCGAACCGTATTTCTTATCCGTTGAAAGTTATATTTCACAACTGTTATTTAGTGTTCCCGCTCTCAAAGCGGTAGAGTTTGGGGATGGTTTTAATATCACCAAACATTTTGGTTCAGAAATGAATGATCAATATAATATTGACAACGACTCTGTTACGACCACATCTAATCATAATGGTGGTATTTTGGGTGGTATCTCTAACGGTAGACCAATTATCGTTCGTTGTGCGATGAAACCAACATCCTCCATTGCAAAAACACAAACCACTGTGAATTTGGAAACAAAAGAAAACACCGATCTTATCATCAAGGGTAGACATGATCCTCAAATCGTTTCTCGGGCTGCACATGTAATAAATGCAGTTTTAAATTTTGCTTGTCTTGATTTGTTGATGTTTCAAATAAAAAGAGATGAGTTGAAATAGATGTACGGATTAGTAGGAAAAGAATTAAAACATAGTTTTTCAAAAGAAATCCATCGAGAGTTGGGAAATTCAGACTACGAACTATATTCCACAAATACTGTGGAAGAGTTCCTGTCTGCTCATCCGGGTTTGATGGGGTTTAACATTACAATTCCTTTTAAAACGGATATTATTCCTTATTTGGATGATCTTGATTCTGTTGCACAAGATACATTATCTGTAAATACTGTCGTCGTGGAAAACGGAAAGAAAATCGGATATAACACTGATTACTATGGTCTTAATGAATTATTGAAATTCAATCAAATTGAAATTAAAAACAAAAAAGTCTTAATACTTGGAAACGGATCAGTATCAAAGACAGTAATGAAATTACTTGATGATCTACAAGCTCAATCTGTCGTTCGATTATGTCGCAATATGCGTTCAGGAACCGATTTCTTATTTTCTGAATACAAAAACTTCCTTCATTATGATATTATAATCAATACCACTCCTGTTGGAATGTATCCACACAATGATGATTCATTGCTTGTTGATATAAAAGAATTTCATCACTTAGAAGTAGTGGTTGATCTTATTTATAATCCTCTAAGAACTAAAATTATGGTTGAGGCAGAAAACAACGGAGTAAAAGCTGTGAATGGATTATATATGTTGGTTATGCAAGCGGTTAAAGCATACGAACTTTTCTTTCACAAACAAATCCCTCAAAATATTGCGAATAAAATCTACCGAAAACTATACAAAAAACACTTGAATGTTGTTTTTGTTGGGCTTCCGCTAAGTGGTAAATCGAAATACACAAAACTCTTAAGTGAAATCATCCATAAAAAAGGGTTGGATACCGATGATATCATCGAGAAAGAAAACAAAAAGACAATTCCAGAAATTTTCCAAGAGAATGGGGAATCCTACTTTCGAGGGTTAGAAAATCAGGTAGTTTTAGATCTCTATAAACTACAAAACCTAATCATATCCACTGGTGGTGGTTTGGTTGAAAATATTGATAATATCAATTACCTCAAACAAAATGGAATTCTATTTTTCCTAAATAAAGATCCTAATCGTATCGCTGAGAAAAAAATTTATGGCAGACCATTGCTTCAAAATTCTACGGATGTTCTTGCTTTAGCTAAAAGAAGAATTCCAATTTATCAAAAGTATTCTGATTTCACCATTAATATTGAAAAGAAGACTGAGGATCACCTTCAAGAAATCAAGGAGTTAATCAATGAATATATTAGTCGTTAACGGACCTAATTTAAACTTTCTAGGAAAAAGAGAACCAGATATCTACGGAAAGCATTCCTATCACGATTTGGTTAATTTTCTTTTAGCCTACGGAGAGTTAAATAAACACTTTATCGAGGTTTATCAATCGAATTCAGAGGGTGAAATCATCGATATTATTCAAAATAACTATCACCGTTTTGATGGTTTAGTTATCAATCCAGGTGCTTATACGCATTATTCCTATGCGATTTATGATTGCATCAAATCAATCCCGCTTCCTACGGTAGAAACTCATTTATCCGATATAAAAAACAGAGAACCATTCCGTGCTATTTCGGTCATTGAACCGGCTTGTATCGGTCAAGTGTACGGTAAAGGGTTCAACTCATACATAGAAGCTATCAAATTGCTTCAAGATAAAGGTGAACAAAAATGATTATTAAACTCAAAAACAAAGTTGCAGAAGAACAAGTATCTAGTTTAAAGAACAGATTACTCAAACAAGGATTTGAACTCCACGAAAGTATCGGTGAATCTACACATATCATCGGTGTGATCGGTGATACATCTGGATTTGATATTGAAAGTCTATACGCGTTTGAATTCGTAGAAAATGTTATTCGTGTACAAGAACCCTTCAAAAAAGTTAATCGAAAATTCAAACCCGATGATACAATCGTTGATGTCGGAGGGGTTGAAATAGGTGGAAAGAACATCGTTATCATGGGTGGCCCTTGTGCAGTGGAATCTGAAGAGGCGATTGACGAAATCACTCCTTTGGTAAAAGAAGCCGGCGCAAAAATTTTGCGCGGAGGAGCCTTCAAACCAAGAACAAGTCCATATTCATTCCAAGGTTTAGGATTGGCTGGATTGGATATTTTAGAAAACGCCAAAAAGAAATACAACATCCCTGTTGTAAGTGAAATAATGAGCGTGGATGAACTTCCTTATTTTGTCGAAAAAGTTGATTTGATTCAAGTTGGTGCACGAAACATGCAAAACTTTAATCTCTTAAAAGAATTAGGAAAAACCAACAAACCAATTTTACTTAAACGAGGATTTGCAAGCACGATAGAAGAGTGGTTAATGTCAGCGGAATATATTATGGCCGGTGGAAATCCGAATGTCATTTTATGTGAACGTGGTATTAGAACTTATGAAAATTCAACCCGTAATACTCTTGATATTTCTTCTGTGGCCGTAATCAAACGATTAACTCACTTGCCAATCGTCATTGACCCTAGTCACGCAGCTGGAAGATGGGAATATGTAGAATCTTTATCTAAAGCTGCTATCGCTGCAGGAGCAGATGGATTAATCATTGAAGTTCATCCAAATCCTGAAATGGCTCTTAGTGATGGGCAACAATCTTTGAAGCCTGCAAGATTTGCTAGTTTAGTTCAACAATGCAAGAAAATCGCCATTGCTATTGATAGAACTTTGGATTAATTTTCTTAAAATTTACTTTTTTATCAAAACAATAATGTTATAATGTTTGTTAGAAAGGTGGTGGTTTCATGAAAGAATATGTAAAATTCATTGACGGCTTACCATTTATATTGAGAGTTATTTTAGCTTTACCGGTTTTGGATGGTATCATTTATGGTATCTATCGAATCGCTAAAGGTCATTTGATTGCTGGATTAGTTTGGATCTTTGTAGGTGCAGCTATTCTTTGGATCATTGATTTATTTACCCTTTTCACGAAAGGTAAAGTAACTTTCTTAGCTTAATGTAAGCACAAAAAAAGGAGCGACAATCCGTCGACTCCTTTTTTCTTTTCTATTAAATATGTTTTTTAATCTTGCGTACTAATTCTGGTATATCCGCTAAATTCAAAGAGGATATCGCGACTCGAATTAAACCTTGCATTGGAATCACAAACACGTGATCTTCTACCAAATCTTTAAAGATATTCTTATTCTTGGTAGGTACGGAAATAAAGAACCCTCCGCAATATGGATAAATCTCTAAATCATTTTTCGTTGCTTCCGATAAAAACAATTCAGCTCTATCTTTCAATAATTTTCTTCCAATTTGCAACTCTGTTTCAAAACGATCTCTCATATCTTCCGAAGTAAATATTTTTTCGATAATATTCATACCTGGTTGAGAAACGCTCGAGAATCTTCCGCGTACAGAATAATCTCCTACTCTTGTAAAATCTTCAATTACCTTTGAAGATTTGGACAAACCAATTTGAGCTCCTACTCGGAAACCATATAAGGAGAATGTTTTTGATCCAGAAAAAACTACCACTACAAGAATGTCGTCGTTTAAGTCAAAATAATTTGTGAATACTTCTCTTGATAATTCGGTTGTTTTCATTTGGTAATCGATATAAGCGATATCTTGAATTAAAATAACCGGAACATCGGTTTCGCTGATTTCATTCAAAATAGAAATAACTTGTTTCCAATCATCCATTGTCATACACAAACCGGTTGGATTGTTGCAAGGATCATTTAGTAAAACACATAGTCTTCCTTGCTCTTTTGCAAGTTGAATAGCTTCTTTTTTAAAATCTTCAACATTAAATCGATACAAATCGTCATACATTTGGAATGTATGCAATTGAATATTTGCTTCTAAAGCGAAGTTTTCATATGGAGACCAATAGATATTTGGTAAAAGTACTTTTTGATTAAAGTCATTAAAATTATAGAATGTATTGCTGACTGCACCAGAGCCTCCGGTTGTTGGAATAACACTATAGTGGAATTGTTGTTTCAATTGTTCTGCATAAGGGCCGAACACCCAATTGAAAACACCTTCACTAAAGTTTTTTGTTCCTCTTACGGGAGCGTAATGATACGTTTGTGAGTCATTTAGATGATAGAGCGCATCTTGCACTACTTGGAATTTAAAAACGTTCCCTTCTTCTCGATGTAACATCCCTACCGTAGCATCAATGACGTCATCGTACTGTTTCTTCAAAGCTTTCGCTTCTTGTGAAATTTGAAGAATGTTTGATTCTAATTTTTTGTACTGAGCGTGCTTTCCGACAATTGATTTTTGCATCTTTTACACCTTTACTTTCTAAAAAATTGTATTTAGTGTCACAGTTTGATTTCTGTCAGGTCCGACAGAGAATAATGTGACTTTGACTCCAAGATGATGTTCGATTGCCTTTAGATAGTTTTGGCAATTCTCTGGTAATTCTTCAAACGATTTGACTTGAGTGATGTCTTCTGTCCACCCCGGATATACTTCATAAATCGGTAGACAGTTTCTATAATCTTCGTATTCCGCTGGAACATAATCGATTTCTTCTCCGTTTAGCAAGTATCCGGTACAAATCTTTAAATATTCGATTCCCGTCAGAACATCCAATAACATTACACCGATCCCTGTTAAACCATTAATTCTTTTTACATGTTTTAAGACAACCATATCCAACCAACCAATTCTCCTAGGTCTTTTGGTTGTGGTTCCATATTCGTGACCAATCGTTCGAATTCTTCTTGCAGTTTCATCCTCAAATTCTGTAGCAAAAACACCACCACCAACACGGGTGGTATATGCTTTGGTAACCCCAAAAACATCAGTAATTAATGTTGGAGCAATTCCGGTATTTAATGGAATAGAAGCTGCTGTAGGACTTGATGATGTAACATATGGATACGTTCCGTGTTCAATACACAGCATCGTTCCTTGTGCCCCTTCAAACAATATATTCTTACCCGAATCGATTTCGTCGTTTAATAGTTTAGAAGTATCACACACATATGGTTTTAACACTTCGCCAATTTGAACAAATTCTTGATAAATTGCTTCACTATCAAAAAGTTTCTTGTTTTGTGATTTGAAAAGAATATTGGCGAAGCGAACGGATGTATCTATTTTTGCTTTCAAGGTTTCTTTTTTTAAGAGATCTCCAATTCGAATTCCAATGCGCGATACTTTATCCGAATATGCAGGACCAATTCCTTTTTTTGTGGTCCCAACAGCGTCTTCGCCTTTTAGCGTTTCAAACAATTCATCTAATTCAATATGATAAGGCATAACCACATGAGCCCTATTTGATATATAGAGCTTAAAATCAGTTATGCCTTTTTGTTTTAATTCTTCTAGTTCTTGTATCAAAGCTTTGGGATTTATAACCATCCCATTTGCCATTATATTTTTAATATTTGGATTGAAAACACCTGAAGGAATCAGGTGTAATGCATACTTGTTATCATTAAAGAAGATGGTATGTCCGGCGTTGTTTCCACCTTGGCTTCTAACGACTACATCAGCTTTATTTGCTAAATAATCGGTAATTTTACCCTTTCCTTCATCTCCCCATTGTGTACCTACAACTACAACTCTTTTTCCCATGGAATCACACCTCTTCAA
Source organism: Bacillota bacterium (assembly GCA_003245625.1). GTDB lineage: Bacteria > Bacillota_I > Bacilli_A > Izemoplasmatales > Hujiaoplasmataceae > 4572-104. The sequence continues at coordinate 22,941 of QKCT01000084.1, forward strand.
ACAAAGACATTATAACATAATTCCAATTGATTAAAAAGACCCTTCAAAGGGAAATCATATTTTGTTTGTTGATTTTAATGTGATGTCTCTGGCAATCCAAATACCATTCGCACTTGCTTGCGCCAAACCTCTTGTTATACCCGCTCCATCGCCACCAAAATAGAGGTTTTGAATCTTTGACTCAAACTTATTATTTACTTCAGGTCTAGCTGAGTAGAATTTTGCTTCCACACCATAAAGAAGAGTATGTTCTGAAGCTACTCCAGGGGTAATATTATCTAATGCCTCAATCATTTCAATGATAGATTTCATTGTTTTGTATGGTAAAACCAAGCCTAAATCTCCTGGAATCGCTTCTTTTAGAGTTGGAGTAACAAATCCTTCTTCAATTCGCTTTACAGTGGATCTTCTACCTTTTTGTAAATCACCAAAACGTTGAACAATAATTGCTCCATTGCTGAGCATATTAGCTAACTTGGACACTCCATGAGCGAATTCGTTAGGTTGATTGAATGGTTCGGTGAATTTATGAGAAACCAATAATGCAAAATTAGTGTTTTTAGATCCTTTGTTGGAATCTTTATAAGCGTGACCGTTAGCTAACATTGTTCCGCTATGATTTTCGATTACAACATGACCTTTTGGGTTAGAACAAAACGTCCGCACCGTTGATCCAACTTTTGTACGGTAGATAAATTTACCTTCATAAAGATTTTCGTTGATTTCTTCCATGATTTCGTTGTTCGTTTCTACTCTGACTCCGATATCTACATGATTCGATTTCATTTCAATTCCGTGTTCTAAAGCTAAATTACTTAACCAAGCAGAGCCATCTCTACCAGGGGTAATAACAACGTAATCAGCGTATATTTTTTGATTTTCTTCTAATATAATTCCTTTAATTTGTTGATTCTCTACAATAATGTTTTTCACTTCTGTTTTGTGTGATAAATCAATTCTTTCCTGTAAGTATTCGGATAAATTCTTCAAGACTTGTAAATTGATTTCGGTACCGAGGTGTCTTACTTTACCTCGAAGAAGTTTTAACCCAACCGCTAACCCTCTTTTTTCAATTTCTTTGACTTTAGGTGTAGTAGGATCTGTGATTTCAATTGGAGCGCCAAATTTTAAGTTGATGGAATCAGCGTATTTGATCAAATCAAGAATTGTATCATCACTAAGGTATTCATCCATCCAACCACCATATTCACTGGTAATATTGAATTTACCATCGGAATAAGCTCCTGCACCACCAAAACCGTTGGTGATAGAGCAATATGGCAAACAACCAATGTTACCATTCTTTTGAACAGGACATTTGGATATTTTTTTCTCTAAGATTGGACATCTTCGGTGGTTGATATCATTTCCTTTATCCACTAAAAGAATGTTTAAATTTTTGTTTTTCTCTGATAATTCGTAAGCGCACATTACCCCAGCTGGTCCAGCACCTACAATGATAACATCGTAACGTTCTTTCATAATTTGACTCCTTATAAAAACCGTTAAAAATTGTAACATTTATCACATATAAAATCAATTGGTAGAAAAAAAATAATGGAGCTTGCGCCCCATCGTTTTTGTTATTCTGTACGTACTGGTAAAATCAATTGAATCAAATCAGGATCATCGTCACCTTCAATTACAAACGGTCTAATTTCTCCAGTAAATTTTACATAAACATTTTCTGAATTGAATGTTTTTAATGCATCTAAGAAGTATTTTGAACTAAATGCAATTTTTAAAGGTGTGCCAATCGCTTTTTCAACCGGGTAAACTTCTTCGATTACTTTTCCAATTTCAGGGGAGTTCGAAGTTATTTCAACAACGTTATCTGGTTTTAGATATAATTTAACGATACTATTCAAGTTGTCTTTCGAAGAAAGTAATGAAGCTCTCTCAATTGCAACGGCTAAATCGTCTGTTTTAAACTTGATAATGATAGGAAAATCAGTCGGGATTAAACGTCCTGTTTCTGGGAAGTTCCCTTCTAAGAGTCTAGATTGGAAAAGGATGTTTCCGTATTCAAATAGAATTGATTTGTGGTTTAAGTGAATTAGAATTTCTTCTAAATCTAATTCCAACACTTTGATTAGTTCGTCTAGACTACGTCCTGGGATAACGACATTCATGTTTTCAAACTCATCTTTGATATCAATTTGTTTTTGACTTAAACGGAATGAGTCAGTAGCGATTGCTAATAAGTGATTCTTTTCTACTTTGATATTAACACCTGTTAAAATAGGGCGGTTTTCAATATTAGATGTAGCAAAAGTGGTTTGTCTAATAATTCCCTTCATGATTTTAGAATCTAATTTAATCGGTGTATCATTCATAACAAAATTAATTTCTGGATAATCATCAACATTTTGAAGGTTCAATGATAAATCAGTATTGTGAGAGTGAATTCTTAAAACATTGTTATCTACAACAGAAATTTCTACACTACCTTTGTCTAATTTGCGAATGAAGTCAACAAAAACTCGACCCGGAATTAACGCTTCACCAGTACGTTCTACGCTCAAACTTTCATCTTTAATCGATAATTTGATTGCTATATCAGAATTACTGGTAATCAGTACCAATTCATTTTGATAAACTTCCAATTTTATCCCTTGTAAATACGGAGCAGGAGTTTTCGTGGATAATGCTTTTTGTGAAACCAATAAGTTGTTCAGCAAAACATCTGTGTTGATCGAAAAATTCATAAAGAACCTCCTAATTTCTAATTTATATTAT
>QKCT01000080.1 GCA_003245625.1 Bacillota bacterium
ACATCTTGAATCGTCTTCAGTTGATCCGCCGTTTCTATATATGGAAAACTCTCTTCAAACTCTTGTTCCAATTTCGGGTATTCTTCATAGATTACGCCATCTGAATGTTCTCTTTCGGCGTACAAACGGATTAATTGATCCGCGATTTCATGAACTTGTTCGCGGACTCTTTTCTTCGTTTTCGCCCAATCAGTACCGCCTAATTTTGATAATTTTGGTGTAAATCCTTCGCTACCGGAATACTTATGAATTTGATCGATTGCTTCGAGAGATACATATAACTTATCGCCTCCGCGATATTCAATATGAATATAGTCATTTGTAACCGCACCAAAGGTCATCGTTTTGATTTCTAAGAATCGTCCAATTCCATAATCATAATGTACAACGTAATCTCCTTTTTCAAGGTCATTTATGTCGTTAAGCCGCTGTGATTTGCGATAGACGGAAATATAATCTCCGCGTTTTCTAGAGATGTGTTTTTTAGTAATTGCCTCTTCCGAGATTAAGCTGATTTCAAAGCTGTCTGAATAAAAATCAAAGATTTGTTCAGAAAGAATGATATTGATGGAATTGCGATGAATATCTTCCTGGTTGCGCAAAGAATAATACGGAATTTCTTTGGTTTTTAATACTTCAATGAACTTCGCTTTTGCTTGTGAATTTGTAAAAGCAATCACGGTTGTTTTTTTATCGATACTGCGCTTTAAGTCGGAATATAACAAATCCAAATTTTGACTATATGTGATTACTTCTTTTCCAAAGATAGAGATAATTGGAGCACCGTTCGTTTTATACTTGTATTCCAAATAATCAATCATCACACTGTTATTAACAAAGACTTCATTGAAATCGTATAACATACTAAAATCCATCTTTGGGTAATCACCAGAAGTAAGGTACCAATCTTTGATTTCCTCAATTAGTATCGTATTTTGATCCACAATTCGATGATAATCTAGAAAGAAAATATGCTTTTTTTCAGTAAGATCTAAAATGGTGTAATGTCGATCGGTTAAAAAAGGAAGATAGCGAACTAAACGATCTAGTTCATCGTGATTTTTCAACAATTCAAAATCCCTATGAAGTATCTCCAATGTTTCTTGGGAAAACTTCGTGGATTTCATCTTTGATTCGATCAATTCTTCCAAATAATTACATTGTTCGTCGTTATAAAAGAACTCCACCATCGGTAGTAAATTGATTCTCTTTTGTTTGCCTATAGATTTTTGAGTTTCAATATCAAACTCTTTTATTACATCAATTTGATCTCCAAAAAAGTCAAGTCGAAATGGATTCTTAGCTCCTAAAGGATAGATATCCACGATCCCGCCACGAACCGAAAAATCCCCTATTTTTTCTACTGTATACTCTTTCTTATATCCATAATCTATTAAAGTTTTCGTTAAAGTATTAATCGCTATTTCTTTATTGATCTCAATCGTTAATAGCGAATCTTTCCAAGTTTTTAAAGGTAATTCCGGTTTCAAAATCCCATATAGATTTGCGACAACAATACGGTTTGGATTTTCAATCAACCGATTAATGGTGTGAATTCTTTCTACACGAAACTCCATAGAAGAAACCAATAACTCATTGGTAACAAATTCATCTTGCGGAAAAAAACAGACATTTTCAGAAGGCAATACTTGACAAAGCCTATCATATATCAATTGTGCCTTATACAAATTTGGTGTTACCAAAAACAGCGTTTCATTCGATTGAATGTAATATTCCATCAAAATCAATAACGCGTTTTCTTCATTCGTGTTATTTAAATAAACCGCTTTGTTGGATTTGATCGCAGTCATGACATCGTTCATAACTGGGTTGGATTCCAAAAATTTAAGTATTTGTTTCATGTTTCCTCCACGTGCTTTAGGCGAGTCATCGACTCGCTAGGGTGGTATTCAATTTCGATTTCTTTATTTATTCGTTTGAATACGATATGACGCCTTCAAAAGTAGTTTTGTAGGGGTAAACTTTGTCATCAAATATACCATTTTCATCAAAAAACCAGGGATGATAAAATCTTTTCTTTTTTGAATTCCCTTCCAAATCAATCGCGCACATTTTACTTGATCCATGCCGCGATTAATACTCGCTTTCGCCCTTTGATTAAAATTGGTTTTTACTGGTCCTGGTGCAACTGTCAAAACTCTAAGATTCGACTTTTGTCGTTTCAATTCATAATTGACTGCTCTAGACATATTGTAGACATAGGATTTAGTAGCAGCGTATGTCGCAAATGTTGGCGTTGGTAAAAACGCAGCCATTGAGCTGATATTAACAACTGTTCCAGTAGAATAATGTTGGATATATCGTTTGGTTAACACTTGAACTGCACGTATGTTCAAATCCAACATATTCAGTTCTAAATCCTCTTGGGTTTCGTTGAAGAAACCTAAATTTCCATAACCGGCATTATTGATAAATATGTTGATATCTAGAGATTTGATTTCATCAAATAACAAATCGCATTGTGCTAAATCAGATAGATCAAAAGGCTTTACGATAACATCAATATTCTCGCTTTTTAATTCGGATGCAAGGTGATCAAGGCGATCCTTATTGCGAGCAACTAACACGAGATCATATTTTGCTTTCGCATAGAGTTTTGCTAATTCCATTCCGATTCCGGAACTGGCGCCGGTGATTAATACATACATGATTTTACTCCGCAATTGTTTGTTTCGCTTGTTTTCTTTTGATTAACAAATATACTCCCCCAATAATCATAAGCAAACTAAGATATTGAGACGGTGTAGGGAAGGTATTGTATTGAGTCGAAAAGAATCCAAACAATTCGCCGCGATCATCGCCACGAATAAATTCTATCAAAAATCTCCATACTCCATATGCAACCAAATAAACTTCTACTTCTATTGTACGGAAGATATTGACTTTATTTAGTACTGCAAATAATACGAACAAGAACAATGCTTCAAATAGCTGTGTTGGATAGATTGCAATCCCAGGGAATGCAGCCGCTGCATCACCAGAAGGGAAGACAACTCCTAGAAAAGAATCCGTTGGAATTCCATAACAACACCCAGCAAAAAAGCAGCCCATACGACCAAAGGCATGTGCGATTACTACACCAGTAATAATGGTATTCATGATTGTTTTAACGTCTTTGTTTTCTTCTTTATAAAAATATTTTAAGAATAACAAAAATGCCAAAACCCCACCGACCAAACCGCCGATAAAAGTAATCGATCCAAATGTTAATTCCCCTTCTTTTATGGAATGGAAAATTCCATCCACAAACCAAGAAGAAAACAATGCAACACCTAAACTTAATACAAGCAACAATAACAAACGATTTGTTTGTTTTCTAGTATACCCATCCTTTTTTTCCAAGCGATGTGCAACATAAGCAAGCATGACAAAGATACCAACCATAATCATAAGATCATACATTGGTAAATTATATTCAAATATGTCAGGTAATAACCATGGATACATAGAATCAACTCCTTGAACAAATTATACCACAAACCACACTCTTTACCTATTAAAATATACAAAAATACACGGTCGAAAAACCAAGAAAAAAGAGCGGATTGCTCCGCTCTTGTAGAAAATTTGTATTATCCTTTTGTTGCCCCGGCAGCGATACCTTCGATGAGGTAACGTTGGAAGATCATATATAGAATCGTAATCGGCACAGCAACAATGAGTGCCCCAGCAGCAAACGTAGTATAACTAGAAGATTGTGGGTTGGAAATATATGAGAACAACCCAACCGCAATCGTCCATTGACGAGCAACTGTGTTGCTATCCGTACCAGCCAACTGAACGTCTAACAGGTATTTTGGCAACATATAGTCCATCCATGGAGCCATAAATAACCCTACGGATACAAAGGACAAAATCGGCACTGACAAAGGTAAGATAATCTTGAAGAAGATTTGGAACTTATTAGCCCCATCTAACATTGCAGATTCATCCAAATCCTTTGGAATCTGTGACAAATATCCTTTAATTAACCACATATTACCCGGAATACTACCACCTACATAAAGAACAGTCAACCAAGTAGGTTTTCCTAATAATCCAAATACTTGGAATAAGGTAAACATTGCAATAAGTCCCATAAATGAAGGGAACATTTGCAATACCAAGATTGTCATCAATCCAGCTTTTTTTCCTTTAAATCGGAATCTAGCAAATACATAACCAGCTCCAGTTACGAAGATGATTCCCAATATCATTGATAATACAGCAATGATAAATGTATTCTTATACCAAACAATAAAGTTCGAATCTTCTGCAAATAAGTCGGCATAGTTTTGAAGTGTAAATAAATCGGAAGTAGGCCACAACAAGGTAGGTAACGTTGTGGTGTTGGTAAAGGAACTACCAATCAAATATACCACCGGAAAAGCTACAATACCTGCAGCAAGCGTCAAGAAACCAAATGTGAGTATTTTCATAAAGATTTCTTTCACACCGATAATTGCCCGGAAAGAGCCTTTGAATATCTGTTTCTTCGCATTCAATTTAAATGCTTGAATCATCCCATAAACAGGGATTAATCCAATAAAGTTTCCAGCAACTTTGCTGTATCCTTTTTTCTGATAAACTTCACCTGTAATACTTGAATGTGTCAACCACAACACAATCACCACGAAAATGGAGAATACCAAACGAAATACCGAAGAAACTCCAAAGAAGTATGCAACTGGAACAACAACCGCAACAATCAAAATCAAAGTAATGAGGTGGCGGATGAAAATTCCAATCAGTCTTTTTACACCTACGAGAGCCTGGAAGGAATCATCAAAAATATGTGAAATTGTTTCGCGTTCCAATGCCTCTTTGATTCCATATCCAGGAATATATTTGGACATTCCGCCTTCATACTTCTGATATCCTTTGACTTCATTGATTTCAGCAACAATATCAAAATTAGTCCAGATGGCAATAATGATAAGAACTAAAATGCCACCTAATATATATAAGAACATGATTAATCCTCCTTAAATGCTCTGGTTTTGGAGAAGTTCCAAGCTCCTACCGTTCCGAGCAAAATGAAGATTAGAATCGAGAATACCGAAGCCATATTATAGACTTTCTTTTCGACGGTCAACGTATACATCCACGAAATTAGGATATCTGTCTTTCCGGCGAACGCCGTGTCAATATCGCCACGGCCGGTACCACCTTGCGTAATGAAGTAAATAACCCCAAAGTTGTTGAAGTTACCAGAGAATGTCATAACTAAAATCGGAGCTGTTGAGTACATAACGAGCGGGAATGTAATGAATCGGAATTTTTGATTCTTATTCGCCCCATCAATGTCGGCTGCTTCATACAACGTTTTATCGATTGATGTCATAATTGAAGTCATCAACGCCATGAAGTATGGAGCTCCCAGCCAAATATTAATCACAATCAATGCAATCCGAACAAACCAGAAATTATTGGCGTTTGTAAACCATTGAATATTGGAATTACCAAGATAGAAAATCTGTTGCAATGCGGTCATCGTATCTTCGTTGAAGGTTTGTCCGAGAATACCCCATTTTTGGAATACATCGTACAAACCGATATTGCTTAAGATACTGTTGACAACCCCTCGTTCTGAGAAAATAACCGAGAAAGCCATTTGAGAAATCAAAGCCGGAACCGCCCAAGGTAAAATCAAGAATGTTCTCCAGAATTTCTTAAACGGAACGCGTTCAGAATTGATTACGATTGCCAAGAACATACCGCCAAAGAATACTGTAACAGTAGATGCGATAGTCCAAATAATTGTCCAATACAAAACGCTCCAGAAAGTTTCGGCAAATGGAATACCTTCTCCGAAGTTAAAGATTCGTGTAAAGTTTTGGAATCCGACCCATGTAAACAAACCGGTATCTGAGTCGAATCCAGAATAACTCGTGAAAGCTATTAAGAAACCAAATAGAATTGGCATTACGGAAATGAACGAGATTACGAAAATCGCAGGGAACATCATGAAATACTCAAATCCATGAGTAAAGATGTTTTTAAACCAAACAAAATCAGTCTCTCGTTTCTTCACTTTTGCATATTTCTTACTAGTAACATATGCATCGCGTATATTCCAATAATAGATTAAAACAAAATACATCAACAAAATGGTAAAGATCAATCCTTGTATCAGTAGATACGATGATACATGTCCTAGTAGTGGTGTTTGGTCCAAAATACCCGTAACTGCAGGATACAAGATACCTTGATCAGTAAAGGAAACCGATTTTAAAGGAGCGTGCAAACTCTTATAGTCATACACGATTTTTTCTCTGGTACCTAATGTGATCAAAGACCAGACGCCTTTTACAAAAACACCGGCGTGATCATAATAGAAATTGTTGAATTCTGCTTCAAAATCAACTCGTAATTCCGGATGAATGATGAAATAAACTTCAATCAACATTCTATTGTACATACCAGAATCAAAGCTGGTTTGTGTTGAAGCATAACGCATCGTAATAAAGTTACGGAAATAATCGGTAAAAGGTGTTCCATTATATCCGTGTACCATTTGATAGTTTAGTTCAGGGGTGTATCTTACATATAGCGTGTTATCACTTGAAAATACCACATCACCTTTAATTTCCAAGTCATACAAAGAATTGATATATGCCCAGTTTGCTTCATCTGCAGCATCGTAATAGTCTGAACTGTCTAAAATATTGGTGTATCGATAATCAGAAGACCCTAAAACAGAACTGCTAATCGTGGAACGAATATAGACTTTACCAAACGTCCGATCGTAATACATCGAACCAGTACGTTTGTATTCGGTAAATCCTTCCACGCTAGAAATTCGATCCGTAGGATCGTTGACATTTTGATATAAGACAGTATCGCCATCGTACTCTTCATCGCTAAGTTTGTAATACTCCACATCGTTATTCATATAGATTGTTACACCATAGATAACATCCGTGAAATTCATTGCTTCAATTGCAGCATCATCTGTACCAATTACAAAATCCGTATCTTTGATTTCTCCTGTATTGGAGGTTGATGCGATTCCACTATCATACTCCAAATCTTGCTTTAATAGAAAGTATCTTGGAGTGGAAGCTTCCTCGATTTGTTCTGCAATGAAGGTCAGCAATTCCTCCATTTTCAAATAATCATCAGAACCTTCTACAACTGTAGCATAATAAGTGTCAAATTCAGGAAAGTCAACAGTGCCCATCGCTTTATCAAATAAATACAATTGATAGAATGATTTTGAGAAATTATCCGAAAACATTTCTCCTGTTTCTTCCGTTAATACATCGTAAGGATCGATTTCATCAAAATAATGACTCGTCGCGAGTTCAAGCCCTACGAATCCGGCAAAGAAGATAAAAAAGAATAGAGCTTTTAAAAACTGAAAGTTTAGTACCTGTCCAAAGCCGGGAAGAATTGCCGAAGCAATCGCTTTTAAAATATGTTTTATGTTTTTCATTTTCACTCTCCCTATTTCTGTGAAAACTTAGAAAAGAAGGCCTTCCGAACAGAAGGCCATTCTCATTTTGCCTAAGTGTTGACTAGGATCCTAATGCTTTTGAAGCTTGATAAGACGTTTCCGCCTTAATTTGTTCTGTTTGAATATCAGCACCGCTATCCCAGATATTTACTACCATTGTTTGTGCAGCAGCCCAATAATAAGTAACTTCTGCAATTGTAGGCATTGGTATTGATGTTTGCAATTGTGCAATCATAACTTGCATGTATTTATCTGTGGAAATACCAGCGATATTTGACAAATCGATCAATGCAGGACAGTCATTTGAAGTAGTGTAAAGAATTTGTTGTGCTTCTTCAGTTGCTAGGAATTCAACAAATTTGATAGCAGCATCTTTGTGAGATGAATATTTATAAACTGCAACCATTTGAGAACCAGCAAATGTTCTAACTTCGTCAACTACACCAGGAGTATTTGCTTCAAATCCAGGGATTGTTGTAGCGCCAAGGTTATCTTCACCTAATTTTTCTTCGAATGTTGTAATTGCCCAAGGACCAGTGATAATCATCGCTGCTTGTCCTTGTTCAAATGCTGAAGTACCTACAGAGTTATAAGAATCTTCACCAGTAACGATAGGTTTTAGATCATTATAGATCCATGACAATGCGTTAGTCAAAGCTTCGGATTCAAATCCAACTTGAGTACCATCAGTACCATCTGCACCATGAGGTCTCCAACCGAATGCAGAATAGAACGCTTGTAAGTAATAGTTATCTGCCCAATGAGAGTTTGTTGTTAACAATTGCTTTCCAGGGTTTGCTGCTTCAAATGTAGCAGAATAAGCGATAACATCTTGCCAAGTTTCTAATGCAGCAACTTCTTCATCAGAAATCAATTCTTTATTATACATAATGAAAATTGATTCGATAGAAATTGGTACTGCATACAATGTAGGAGTAGCTTCATCTCTAGTTCCGGCTGTTGCGATATCTAATGCAACATCCAAGATTTTGCCATCTAATTCATTATATAATTCTTCTGGCAATTCATATACTAAGTCTTCCAAAATAGCGAGTGATAAGTGGTCATGAGGGAACATGAACACATCAGCACCATTACCGGAAACACCGTATGTTTTTAATCTATCACGTGAGTCCAAAGCTCCCATGTGTTGGAATTGGACTTCAATATTAGGATACACTGCGTTGAACGCTGGAATCAATTGTTCCATGAACAAACCTTCAGAGTCATCCATCCAAACAGTAATCGTTTCGACTTTTTCTTGACTTTGGCTGAAGTCAACAATGTCAGATCCGAGAGGTGTTGTATCTTCTGTATCAGTTCCAGATGTTGTAAGAGCGGTACTATCGCAGCTTACAAATGCGAACATAGCGAATACGGATACGAATATTACTAATAATCTTTTCATAATCATACTCCTCCTCTCCCTAGAACCATTCTTTTCTTCTTGCGAAGAATGCAACTACACCAAGTAATCCTACACCGGCGATGCTAGCATTTGCTGCACCACAACCAGTTTTTGTAGTAGTATCTTCGGTTGTAGTATCTGTTGTTCCAGGATCAGTTGAATTAGGGTCTGTTACAACGATTGTAAATGTTACAGTTGATTCATTACCCCATTCATCAAATACAGTTAAGATAACGTCATGGCTACCGATTGCATTCATGTCAACAGTACCTTCACCAGCTTTTACATAGATGCGGTCTGTTACGACACCATCGCGGTTGTCAACAGCTCTAAGAATTGGCCACAATTCTGAACTCCAACCTTCACCAGCTACAATCTCAACAGTATCATCTGTAATAAAGATAATTGTAGGAGCTTCATCATCGATGTTAACTTCGATTTCAGCTGCTTGTTGAGCGCCTGGTTCTGTTTCGCCGTTATCAAATTTTAAAATATAATCGTGTCCAGCCTCAAGTTCATGTCCTTCAGCCAAGACAACTACTAATTCAGTAATTGCATCATCTTCCAAGTTGTAGTTCAATTCTTGAATAGCACCAGTTAATTCTGTTGTGCCATCCCATAAACTAAAGAATGGAAGTAAATCGATTGCAACGCGAGGGTATTCTTCTTTTTCATAGGTTACATAACCATAGATTGGATCCCCTTGTACATAGTTCATCAATTCGTCAACGAAAGCCGCTCTGTCTTGAGTATAAGAATACGTTCCGACTGATTCGCCTTCGATACCAGAATAGATTACCATTACATCGCCAGCAACCATATCAGCAAAGTAGGAAGTTGTTCCGTCTGCTTGGAATTGGATGTTAGCATCGCCTGAGTATTTTGTATTTCCATCATGGACGATGATACCAGGGTTAGTAGTAGCGATATCAGTAGGATTAATTTGAACCATTGCACCAATACCTTGTAAACCAGCAGGGTTTGAGAATGCATTAACCATTGGAAGTGGAGTACCCCAATCAGTTGCGTTTTCAACCCAACCCCAGGTATGTAAACCAGTTGTAGTTGTATATTCACCAGTTTGGTTCAAATACAATACGATAACATTAGCCAAGGTTGAATCTGCAACAAATACTGTTTGTAATCCGCCTTGGAAATAATATACATCGATACGGTCTACTGTACCATCATTGATAGAAGAAATATCAAATTGAATTTCTTGTCCATCAGGAGTTTCGCGATAATTCCATCTTGAATCATCGTTAATCATATCTGCAATTGGAATGATACCAATTGAGCTACCTGAATCATCAGTGTCAATGAAGATTTCAATAACAGCACCGAAATCATCTACACCAGCACTTGTAACAGGAGCTTGTGATCCGTTTGTACCAGTATTCCAAGTCCAAACACCAACATCAGAATAGTCTCCATCCCATTTTTGGTAGTGGAATGCAACAACACCTTCTGCATTCGCAGGTAATGCACTAGGAGTGTAAGCTGTATATGTCGTTGTATCTTGAACGATTGGATTTTCAGCAGCGATGTAATTATATCCTACGATTTCGTATTCTTGATACTCAGTAATGATTGGAGTCTGAGTTTCATCATAAAATGCAGAAGCTACATCAGCTGAGAACTTAACCAAAATAGTGTTTGGTTTAGAAGCATATGTTCCAGATAATTCATAATCGTCATTAACGAAAGGAACAAATTTGAATGCGAATGAAGAATTCGCAAATACGCCTACATTATCAAATCCTTGATAAACATCACCAGCAACATATGAAGCGGTAACGTCGCCAACAGAAAGTCCAGTTAATGCATCTGTAACGTCGCCAGTTTTCTTCGTTGCGTCGTTTCCGGCGTAAACGATGAAATTAGAAGCGTCAGAAGTCGCTTGCATCATACCAACTTTACCAACTTTACCTTCAGGTGTTGTGAACTGTCCAGTAAAAATTTGAGTAGGTGTTCCCCATGAACCCCAAGTTCCGAGGTTAGCGTCTTGATACCAATCACCCCATGCATGAACACCAAGATTTTCTTCGTATTCTTCTGTAGCAGTGAAGTAAACGATAAACAAGGAAATATAAGTTGGATCAATCACGAATGCTTGATTACTTCCACTAAAGAAGTAAACATCGATTGTTCCACCGGCAATCGCTGTACTGATGTCAAAAGTCAAGTCCATACCTTCATAACTATCCTTATAATTCCACCAGTCATCAGCTGTAATGTTTTCACTGACCGGTATCAAACCAAACCCTGAAGCATCGGCATCGATTGTTAAATCGAAGTAAACTCCAAATTCATCAGTTCCGGTAGGTTGAACCGCTCCGCTGGTTCCTGCAGTACCAGTACCCCAAAGATATACGCCAGCAGTATCATAATCTTCATACCACTTTTGATAATGGAATACAACTGTGCCGGTTCCATCCGCTTTCACTTGATTGTATTCAAGTGTTGCAGCTAAGAATGTGAACACAGTTAGTGCAGAAAAAAACAGCAAAAATAATTTTTTCTTCATTTTCTCCTCCTATTTTATATATATATTTAGTTTTTATACTATCTAAACTCAGATTAGTATTGTACCCTTATTTTACACCCTGCCTATATTTTATGCAAGCGCTTTAGTTTTTAAATAAAAGGTAATCGGTTACAGGCTTAAAAATATGTAAATATCGGCTTTTATGGTACAATAAAAGTATCATTATGAAAACTAAATAGGAGGGAAAAATGATAAAGCGTTTATTTATTTCGGTATTCCTTGTAATACTGACTGTTTTGACATTTACAGGTATAAATGATGTCTATGCAGCTGAAGAAACACCTGATACATTGATCGTACATTACTTCAGATATAATGCAGACTATTCCGATGGATGGAATATGTGGTTATGGCCCGATGGAGGGAATGGAGCCACTTATGAGTTTGATTCCACAGATAGTTGGGGAGTCGTAGCCAATATAAATCTTGCTGAAAATGGACTTGATGGCGTAAGCCAAATAGGAATCATCGTGAAACTTAACAACTGGGAAAAAAAGGATGTTGATAAAGACCGATACATCACCGTTCCAACAACAGTTGAAGGCGGGGATCTTCATGTTTATCTCGTAGAAGGGGATGAACGTATTGGTTATTCAGAAACAGATCCAAGCGGGCCAGACAAATCCGATAAAATCATTTCTGCGTATTTCTCAGATATCAACTTAATCGTGTTCCAATTGACGTCCGTTGTAGCTGCTTCTGATATCACTTTAAAAGTAAACGGTACAGTAACTACCCCTGCTTCTTTGAACCTTGTTTCCAATGCGGGAACAATGCAACTTTCTAGCAGTGTAGATTTGTCCAACACCTATACATTGGAAGTTGATTTTTCTGGTGTAGTAAAAGACTATATTGTTACATTTGATGGCATCTATGATACACCAACTTTTGAAAATACATATTACTATGCAGGAGATGATTTGGGGGCTGTTGTAGATGACGATGAAACAAACTTCCGTTTGTGGGCACCAATCTCTAGCTCTGTCGTATTGAATCTGTATGCTAGTGGAACTCCTGCTAGTTTAGTAGCTAAAGATTCCACCGCTACTGATACTCCATATCAAACAATTAATATGGAAAAAAGCGTAAACGGAACCTGGATTGCTTCTGTTGATTCAAACCTTCATGGAACATATTATACTTACACAGTAACAAATGGTATTAGTTCGAACGAATTGATTGATCCATATGCAAAAAGCGCCGGAGTAAATGGTGTTCGCGGTATGGTCGTTGATTTTTCTCAAACAAATCCTGATGGATGGGAATATGGAAATCTTCCAGATACTATCGAAAACTACACCGATTCTGTTATTTATGAATTACATGTTCGCGACTTAACAACTCATAGTAGTTGGCAAGTAGATTCTCAATATGAATCTTATCGTGGAAAATTCATGGGTCTTACCGTTACTGGTACAACCTATGACGGAGTAGCTACCGGATTAGATCATATCATCGATTTGGGAGTTACACACGTACAAATTTTGCCGTTCTTCGACTATGGAAATGCTGTTGACGAATCTGGTTCATCCAGTCAATTCAACTGGGGATACATGCCTCTAAATTATAATGTTTTAGAAGGCTATTACTCTACCGATCCTTATGATGGTGAAGTACGAATTGAAGAATTCAAACAAGTCGTTGAAACCTTTACAGAAAATGACCTACGTATTGTCATGGATGTTGTGTATAATCACACCGGACAAAGTGGGGATTCTAATTTCAATTTAATTCTTCCTGGATACTATTATCGTATGAATTCCGACGGATCCTTCAGTAATGGTTCCGGAACCGGAAACGAAACCGCTTCTGAACGAGCTATGATGCAAAAATTTATGGTGGATTCAACCACTTTCTGGGCTTCAGAATATAATATTGCTGGTTTCCGTTTTGATTTAATGGCATTACACGATACCGAAACAATGAATATGATTGCTGATGCATTACATGAAATTGATAGCACGATTATCATCTATGGAGAACCTTGGACAGGCGGTACATCCGCAATCGATTCCGATATCGCTGCCGACAAAACCAACCTTGCTGAAATGCCTTCTATTGCTGCATTTAATGATGAAATTCGAGATGCAGTAAAAGGTTCGGTATTCAATGCGTCTGAAGGTGGATTTGTTCAAAACAATGTAACCGACTCTGTTCTAAACAAACTAAAATATGGAATCGTTGGTGGAGTTGATTTCACCGGTATCGATACTAGTTATTTATCTTATGAAATGGCTTGGGGAACCAATCCTTCTCAAGTAATCAACTATGTCTCCGCACATGACAACAATACCCTTTATGACAAGTTGAGGTTGTCAACCACATTTGCCCAAAGGGAATATCTCCCTGCGATGCAAAAACAAGCTAATGCGATTGTACTACTCGCACAAGGAATACCGTTTATCCATGCAGGGGCAGAATTCCTACGTTCTAAACCATCCTCAACGGGATCTGGATATGACGAAAACTCTTATGCTTCTCCAGATTCAACCAACCAATTAAGGTGGGATTTATTGGCTCAAGATACCAATTATGAAGTATATCAGTATTACAAAGAAATGATTGCTTTCCGTTTGGCACATCCTGCATTCCGCATGTCCACTGCTGAACAAGTAATCAATGCAATCGAGTTTATCGATTATGATGATGACAGTGTTGTGGCATATACCATTTCCAGTTATGCAAACGATGATCCATTCGACACAATCTTAGTGATTCATAATACCGGTTCCTTTGCAAAATATGACTTGCCAGAAGGTACTTGGTATTTGGTTGGTAATTCGTCAGGAATTTCTGATGATGTGATCAAAACATACGCAGATGGATCTCAATTCGTGGCATTAGAAAACGAAACGTTAGTCTTTTATTCTGGTGAAGTTCATGAACCAGATGACACTACCACTACCGATGTAACCACGACAGATGTCATCCCAGATGAATCCGGATGTACATCATGTAATTCACTTTCTGAAACATTGATTATCTTTAGTATTGTATCGTTATTAGGATTCTTTGTATATCGTAAAAAATTCTAATTTCTTTCTACTCAAATAAAAAGGGCTTTGCGTAATGCAAGCCCTTTTTATTTTTATGAGTATTTTGTTGAAATTTCTTTTATTTTAGAACCTTTGTATATTGCAATATATGCAATGATTGGTGTTGCAAACTGGAAGATTACTACCGATAAGGAGGATAATTCAATCACACCTGTTAGACCCACAGCCATTCCAATCATCGCCGGTATTGTCATAGAAGCAATAATAATTCTTAGGTTTTCTCCGAAGTCGGTAACTTTTTGATATCTGATTCGAATGAATAAAAATAAGAATGAAACCGTAAAGACCATTATGAAATTCAATAGGAAATTGATTGCGGTATTATATATAACCGACTTAAACAACGCATATCCACCAAAACTATCTTCAATTATCGTGGATAATTTATCCACCGCATTTGATTGCGTTCCTAAATGCAAATCATAAAAACTAATAGTGCCTTCCACTCTCGAATAATCGGCAGAAAACATATATTCTCCGTTTTCACCATAATAACTAATCTGATTTGGTTCAAATACTAGAGTTCGATCAACCGGAAGGTAATCAACCATTGGTGAGAACACGATATACAAGTCTTGGCCATCCATATTAGTAGTAAGGAAAACACTGTTATCCGTATCTTCATAATACATTCCATCACTTGAAATTCGAATATCTTCTGGAAGGTCGTAAGGCAACCAATCTGGATAACTACCTCGGATTCCTGCGGTGAAATTGTATAAATCCCATCCTCCACTTTGAACGATCTTAAGGTTAATCGGAAAACTTATGATGAGAATCAACAATAAGAAGTAAAAAAACACTTTTACTCCTTTTGTATCTTTTAAATTGTAGATTTTCTTAACCTGAAAACTATCCACAAAGAATTTGATCATTGATAACTCCGATATTCTATTCTGTTAATTCGATTATAAGTGTTGTTTTTGCCGGAATACTTGTCATTGAAGAGAATTGGTCTGCAGAGAGATTGCTGGCATATAAAATTGTACCATTAAATTCTATCATGTCTGTTGCTTCGTTGGCAAAATTATGAAGAATTAGCAATTTTTGATGATTGCCTTCATAAGTAAATTCGCGATAAAATCCTTGTAGAGAAGAGGTTGATAATTCCCACTTTTCAAAACTGTTTCCGTATTTTAGAGCGATATTTTCATTTCGAAGCTGAAGCAATGTAGCATAAACATTCCATAAAGAACTGGAGTCTAACATTTGTGATTCCGCCCCACCTAGAGCAGAGTTTTTATTGTCTAAATCGATAATGGAAGCAGTTGTAGTACCTAGCCAATCAGTCAAATATTCAGGGTCGTCCCACAAGAACGGTAGGCGCCTTGTTTCATCCCAAATCCCATTCTCTCCGTTGGTTTTATATCCAAACATACCGAGTTCTTCTCCATAATACAATATCGGATCTCCAGGTAATGTTAGCAACATCTCGGCCGCCATGCGTTCCATGTCTGTATTTCCTAACACCATGGTAGCAAACCGATCCATATCATGGTTAGCAACAAACGGTGCAGAGATAAAATCTTTATTGATTCTTCTATAGTAATCATAGATTTCTTCTAGCAACGAAGCATATCTCCGATTACTTGTCGATTGAGCGGCAGAACGAATGATTGCTGATACAGGGAAATCAATAGGTGCATCTAAACCACCAAAGTAATCTCCCACAACTTGATACAAGTCTTCTTCCCAAACTTCTCCAATGACATATACATCACTGTTATATTCATCAATTGCATCCATGTAATCTTGAAGGAAAATAATATTATCAACATATGTCGATGTTCGATCCAAATATTCATTATCGCTATAGAAATGTGAAACGGCGTCTAATCGGAAGCCCATAACTCCTTTATCCATCCAGAATTTACTGATATTGACTATTTCGTCGAAAACTGCAGGATTTTCCAAATTTAGATCTGGCATTGTATAAGAAAAATATCCGTAATAATTTCCATTTGTGGAACCATGCCAGTATTCTCCGTTATCTTCGTTAGAGAAAACATAATAATCGCGATAGGTTTCATCTCCTTCCAAGGCTGCTAAAAACCAAGGATGTTGATTAGATGTGTGATTAAATACCATATCCAACATAATAGTAATACCTTTGGAATTAGCTTCTGCAACAAGGTTTTCGAAATCTTCCATTGTTCCATAATCTGGATTCACAGCGTAATAATCGGTTACATCATATCCATGATATGTTGGAGATGGGTTAATTGGCATCAACCACAATCCTGTAATCCCTAAATCAACAAAATAATCCAATTTATCCGCTAATCCATTAAAATCACCAATTCCATCCCCGTCGGAATCCGCAAAACTTCTTACCAATACTTCATAATAGGCATTGTTTTCTGGGTATGCATTTAACAATATATCTTGTAAGCTCTGAGTTGTAGTAGCTTCTGTTGTTGCGGTCGTTGTTGTATCCGCACAAGCAAACAATCCAAAAGCCGATAATACAAATGTTAGAAATAATAATCCTTTTTTAATCATAACTTGACCCCTCCAGGTTTTTTCTAGCAGAATTTGTTTGATCTAACACATATCCCTGCTCTTTATCTGAAACATATAACGTGAGGCATATCACTTTGGTTTTAAAAATCAAATCATGAATGACTCTTCCGTCTTTCCGTGAGTTCAACATGATACCACAAATCAACATATATACACCATATGTCCCAATAAGTAATACTCCCTTAAATAATTCGCGTAAAATAATCATAATCAATTTAGGGGGTTGTTCTGTTTTTGTACTGACGACCATCATTTTTTGAGTTCGCTTTCCAAACGTTTGTCCCTTGCTAAAAAAATTAGGAACAATCAAAGCCCCAAAATATGAAATAGAAGCCGCTAATATAAGTTTGAAATAATCTGAACCAAAATCGATGGTCCTAAAAATACCAATCAATACAAACAATAAAAGAATTGCCAAAGACAAATCAATGGAAAAACTTCTTACTCTACGTTCAAAATTGTGCATAAGATCACCTTATTTCTAGATACAATTATTATACACTATAAATCTCATATACAAAAAAGAAAATCATTCTGTAAGCCCTACCACATTGTATGAATATATTAAATTTGGATAAAAAATGATACAATAAAACCATCTAGTACTTTCGAGGTAGAAAAATGATTTTAGAAGCAATCAATCATATTCCAAAAAGCAATATGGCTTATGCAATCAATCAAGAAAACCTTCATATCTTGTTGCAAACTGCCAAAAACGATGTTTCATCCGTCAAACTGATTATCGGAGATCCGTTTGAATGGTACTATAAAGATGGTAAGTATGTTTGGAGTGGAGAATCTCTTGTACATCAAGAAATGGCCAAAAAATATTCAACTGATTTATTTGACTACTATTTCATTGAAGTAAAAACAATAAATCTCAGAAGTAAATATAGCTTTCTTTTATCAAGTGGAGAAAAAGAATATTTCTATGGTTGTCGTGATCTTGTTGAAATCACAACCTATAATAGACACAAGTATATTTCAAATCTTTTTGGCTATTTCAATTATCCATATATCAACGAAGGAGATTTGATTGATTCTTCTGCTTGGGTCAAGGATGTTGTTTGGTATCAAATCTTTCCAGATCGTTTTTCTAGAGATAATGATGATTTAAATCTTCAGTTAGAACAAGAGTATCAAACAACAGAGAAACCAAACCAATACTTTTATGGAGGAACTCTAAAAGGAATCACGAGAAGAATACCTTACTTAAAAAATCTTGGAATAACAGGGATCTATTTCACCCCTATTTTCAAATCTGTTTCCTCACATAAATATGATATTTCTGACTACTATGAAATCGATGAAGCTTTTGGTACAAAGGAAGATTTGAAGGAAATGATTCTTCTTTGTCATCAAAATGGAATTCGTGTGATGTTAGATGCTGTGTTTAATCATTGCGCTTGGAATCATCCATTCTTTCAAGATGTAGTAAAAAATAAATCTAATTCAAAATACTGGGATTACTTCTTTATTGATAATGATGATTTTATCAATTTTGAGTTGGATGAAAAAGGATTTCCAATCTATGAAAGACAAAATATCAGACCAAAATTCAAGACATTTGCATTTACCCCGATGATGCCAAAATGGAATACAGATAACCCAGAAGTAGAAGAGTATTTATTGGATGTTGCTAAATATTGGATCGAAGAATTCGATATAGACGGATGGCGTCTAGACGTTTCAAACGAAGTGAGTCATCGCTTCTGGAGAGCCTTTAAAAAGGCCGTAAGGGAAGTAAAAAAGGATATCTATATTCTTGGTGAAAATTGGGATGACTCAAACGCTTGGTTACGTGGCGATCAGATGGATGCAGTTATGAATTATGAAATTGCTTATCCTATTTGGCAGTTCTTCGGGTCGGACCCTTCTTTAATAAATATTGATTCGTATACTTTTTCTAATAGGATAAGTAAGCTTCTCGTCTCATATCAACAGAACGTCTCAGAAGTTATGTTTAACCTGATTGGTTCACATGATACTTCAAGAATATTAGTCAAATGTAACAACAACCTAGAGGTTGTGAAACTTGCATATCTATTCTTGTTGAGTTTTAGCGGTTCTCCAGCAATTTATTATGGAGATGAAGTTGGTTTGGGTAAAGATACAGATAAAGATATGCGAAGCCCTATGATTTGGGATGATAGGCAGAACCTAGACATGCACTCTTTCTTTCAAAAATTGATTCAATTAAGAAAAGAATATAGAGCCTTTCGATTAGTAGATCTAAAATGGATTATAGCAAAAGACCAATTGCTCGTATACTCGAAGGGAAATATCGTGTTTATTTTAAATAATTCATCCAATTTAAAGGAGTTTGTTTGGCCAGAAGAATTTATCGGAAAAATGAGTAAAAATCTTTTCACAAACGAAGTTTCTAAACTTGATAAAAATCAAATTATCCAACCTTACCAATATTTAGTGTTTGAAATTTAAAAAATTGAAACAATTAAAAAACGACCATTTTTAGAGAATTTGGTCGTTTTATTTTTTGAAATATTAATTATATTGATTCATTAGTTTTTCAAAATCATTACCTGCAATAAATGCATCAATGATATTGCTGATATCAGTTTGTAAAGAAGCTAATTGCTTTGTCTCAGACTTGTTAAAATCACTTAATACATAATCTTTCATGTCCACATCAGAATCTCTACCAATACCTACTCTCAGACGCTTAAAATCCTCCGTGTAGATGCTACTGATAATCGATTTTATTCCATTGTGTCCGCCAGCGCTTCCTGTGGATCTTAAACGAATCTTTGCGAATGGCAAATTTAAATCATCGAAGATAACTAAAACATCACTCGGATCTATCTTATAGTAATCACAAACCCTGCGGACCGCAGAACCCGATAAATTCATATATGTCTTCGGTTTAAGTAAGATAGCTTCTCCTGTTTGAACGAGTTCAGAAGTAAATTTGACTGATTTCTTGTATTTTAATTTATTTGATTCTGCATATGAATCTAAAGCTA
Organism: Bacillota bacterium; assembly: GCA_003245625.1. Lineage (GTDB taxonomy): Bacteria > Bacillota_I > Bacilli_A > Izemoplasmatales > Hujiaoplasmataceae > 4572-104. The sequence goes on from QKCT01000080.1 coordinate 19,979, forward strand.
TAAAACCAATATTGTGCTTGGAATTTTGATATTTCTTTCCCGGGTTTCCCAACCCTACGATTAGTTTCATTTTACTTTTTAGTAGGTTTGATTACAACAAAACGATTTGGTTCTTCCCCTTCAGATTCTGTTGTAACATCTCTCCAATCAGATAACTTTGTATGAATTACTCTTCTTTCATATGCATTCATTCTGCCAAGTCGAGTAGGTGTCTTTGTCTTCACAACTTCCATTGCTGTTTTTGTCGCAAGAATTTCAAGTTGTTTTTTTCGTTGTTGTTTGTATCCACCAATATCAACTAAGATTACATAACTGTTATCTACATATAAGTTGATATAGTTCTTCAATAGAATTTGAACTGCTTCTAAAGTCTTACCATTTTTTCCAATCAAAATTGGATTTTCTTTTGCTTCAACACTGAATAGAATCTGTCTGTCATCTAGTTGTTTTGCTTCAATAACTGATTCGATTTGCATATTTTCCAAAAGGTTTTTCAAATATTCGATTCCATCTTTGATGACATCGAAATCGATAATCGCTTCGACAATATAGGATTTATTTAACCCTAACATTGACTTCTTTTCTTCTAGTATATTTAGTTGAATAAATTCTTTATTTACTTTCAATTCTTCTGCAGCATATTGTATGGCAGCGTCATTCAATGCTTTTGTTTCGAATGTAACTCGTCTCATGTAAATTCCCCCTAGAATTGTTTGCGCAATTGTTCTTGGCGTTTATTCACATTTCTATAACTGATATAACTTTGGAATAATTGGTAAGATGTACCGATAATCCAGTAGAACGCGATACCAGCACTTCGTAATGAGAAGTAACCCATCATTAACGCCATGACATACATCATGTATTTCATTGAATTTGCGCTTTGTTGTTGTTTTGCGCTTTGATATTGATTTGGTGTTTGTTGAGTTTTTGCTCTATGTTGAGATAACCACTGGCTAACCAACATTAATACTGCAACGATAATCGCTAATGGAATATTAGGACCCATATCAGTGTTTCCTAAAGTTGTCCATAAAAAGTTTTGATTCATCGTAATGGTTTTATCTGTAAAATAGGATAAATCTGTTAATGGGAATCTTTGCACAACTTGATACATAGCAATGAAGATCGGCATTTGTAATATTGGCATCAAACAGCCAAACAGATTGATTTTATATTTTTTATAAATATCCATCGTTTCCATTTGCATGCGTTGTTGCGATGCTTGATCTTGTCTACCTCTGTATTTTTCCTGAATCTTATTCAGTTCCGGCTGAGCTAGTTGCATTTTCAAAGACATATCATTTGTTTTTGCATAGATTGGCCAACCTAAAGTACGAATAACTAATGTCATCAATAACAGACCTAACCAATAAAGATATGTATTTCCTAATAAACCGAATAAATTACTTGCATACAAAGTAAACAATCCTAATTGTGTTAGAATCCAATCCCAAAAGTTTCCTTTGACACCGATTGGAGTTGTATAAATAGATTGATATATTCCAGTTTGGGTTTTATCAGTTACAACTTCGTTCTCAAAAGTAATTCGAACTGTAATACCCGCATCCGTGTCAACCCATTCCAAATATCCACTTTTGGTTGTCCCATCATAATTAGTATAATCTGTAGGTGCGCCCAAATATACAATTACATCATTGTAAGTAGAAGCTGTTGATCCATCCTCGCTTGCTTGAGTAGCGGTAATAATACTCTCGTAGTTTGCATAAGAAACTTCTCCTTTTGGACTACCACAGGAAACTACGCCAAACAACAAGAAAACCAATAATAATGCCATGATAATTTTGTTTTGAATTTTCATTCGTTCACTCTCCTAGTATGTTCGCCTTCACAAACAATTTTTCCAATAGATTTTTAATTTCACCAAATTCCAATTCGTTGGCTTTTGGTTTAACAACTACAAAAAAATCATAGTCGTTTTGAAACGATTGTACTTTTACGATTTCTCGAATTCTTCGTTTCATTTGATTCCGTTGTACTGCATTTCCAAATTTCTTCGGAACACTTAAGGCAAATCTGAAGTTCGGGAACTCATGGTTTTTTTTGTAATACAAAATAAAATAACCGTTTCCAACAGTTGTTTTGTTTTTGATCAATTGTTGTATTTCGATATTCTTCTTAATCCGAAATTCTTTCTTCAAGATTGCCTCCTTAAGAAACAAAAAAACCACCATCTATATATTTTTCCGGTGATTTCAAGTACAAATATATTAATTGGTGTTGTTTATATCTAATTTTAACGATCAGACACAGATAGTGATTTACGTCCTTTTGCTCTTCTTCTGGCTAATACTTTGCGACCGTTAGCAGTTGCCATTCTCGCTCTGAATCCATGAGTTTTAGCTCTCTTAAGCTTGCTAGGTTGATATGTTCTGCTCATATTCAACACCTCCTGTTTGATATTCAAAAACCATGCTATCTAATTATACTTAATTCTATTTGTAATGTCAACTCTTTTTTATTGATAGAATTAGCCCATTTTCGGTTTTTCACATCTTGGTTGAAAAGTCAGTTGGGTTATAAGTGGAAAACTATACTTTTCGCCTATATCTGGGGAGATTTATTTCACAATTATACTGTTAATAAACCAAACTTATTTTGAGTTATCCACATTTTTTGTGGAAAACTTTTTTATCCACATTTTATGTTTTATGATATATTATATCTAATCAATGGGGGGATGCCAGTGGAAGAGTTTGAAAAAATCTGGAGTCAAATTAAATCCAGACTTCAAATTAGCCTAGATAACGATGTTTACAATGAACATTTTTCAAATATTTCCAATGTGTTCAAAGTAGTGAACAATTATGTTTACTTAATTGCTCCCAACTCGTTTATCAAGAATAAAATAGAATCCTTTTACTTGAACCGATTGAATGTTTTATTGAATGAGTATGTAGAAGAAAAACACCTTTTCAAAATCATCACAAAAGAACAAGCCGCGGATGAATTGGCGAAAGCCGAACGGTATGCAATCAATGTTCCAGAAAAAGATTTAGAAGAAAAATACAAAACCGGATTAAATAATTCATATTCTTTTGAAAACTTCGTCGTGGGTACTTCGAACCGATTGGCATATACTTCTGCCATGAAAGTTGCGGATCAACCAGGTGTTTTTGCCAATCCTTTATATATATTTGGAGAAGTAGGTCTTGGTAAGACCCATTTAATGCAGTGTGTTGGGAATTACATTATCGAAAACGATGTAAATAGAAAAGTGTTATATGTAAAAACAGATCAATTTATCGAAGATTACGGAAAAGCTGCACAAAAGAAATCCTATGATAATTTTTCAAAAAAATATGAAGACATTGATGTTTTATTAGTAGATGATATCCAATTTCTATCGGGTAAAAACCAAACACAACTGGAGTTTTTTAAGATATTTGAGAAGTTGAAAGAGAATAATCGACAAATCGTGATTACTTCAGACCGCCAAGCTTCTGAATTGTACGATATTATGTCTCGACTTACCAGTCGTTTTGAATGGGGGTTATCGGTAGATATTAACCGGCCGAACTTAGAACATCGTATTCAAATCTTAAAAAAGAAATTGCACGCTGAAACACAAGATCCAGATTTGATATCTGATGAAATATTAGAATATATCGCTAGCGTATTTGATAATAACGTTAGAGAATTAGAGGGAGCTCTTAAAAGGGTGTTGTTCTATTGTACTGCGTTTGATTATAAATTTACAATTGAAAACGCCGAAGAAGCTCTTAAAAGTTTAGTAAATTCTAAAAATGCATCAAATCATAAAATTGATCGAACTAATTATACAAATATTTTAGATATTGTAAGTAATTACTATAACATTACTACAACCGACCTTTTATCAAAAAATAGAAAGAAAAAATATGTCTTCCCGAGACAAGTTTCTATGTATATATTAAAAGAAATATATGATCTCACATATAAAAAAATCGGTCAGATATTCAACAACAGAGATCACTCTACTGTTATCTATAGTATTGAACAAATTTCGAACGATATTCAGATTGATAAAACCAAGAAAAACGATGTGGACAAATTGTTAATTAAATGTGGACAAAAATAACCAAAAAACAGCGTTATTAACACTCATGACTGTGTACTTTCTTCTCTAAATATGGTATAATATTAGTATGTCAAGAGGGTTTTTATCCACATATCTACACACCCTAATAACAATA
>QKCT01000083.1 GCA_003245625.1 Bacillota bacterium
GTAAATTAATGACGGAAGAACAAATTGCGCAGTTGCAACTCTATCTTCCTACTGAATATACCAATGTTCAAATCAATGATCGCAATTTCATCTATGCCACCAGCAAGGTGTCAGATAACAATGCCGAAAATCCAATTCAGTTGATTAACCCAAAAGGGGTAGATGTCATCAAACGAAATGGTTATTGGCCGCCAATGGGAGACGTACAGTATGTTTCCGGTGCGAATACCTATGTTGTCGAAGGACCGAGTTCTTTGGTTGATATCGCGTATACTGATGACGGAATTTATACCGTCTTGGATCAAAAACGGTCGCGCTTATTCACCTATGACAGTGAAGGATATCTGTTGTATATCGATGGGGATGAAGGAAATCAAATTGATAAATTCAGCGAAGGTGTCGCATTGGCATACTTTGGCAACGAGTTATTGATTTTGGATCGTGGAACCAAGACAATAGTTGTCTATGCCTTAACGGAATTTGGTGAGAATGTCAACCTCGCAATCCACTATCACAATGAAGGTATGTACGAAGAAGCCGCTTTGGTTTGGGAAAACGTGATCACAATGAATGCCAATTATGAACTCGCTTATAACGGTGTCGGGAAATTATTATTACGACAAGGTGAATATAAAGAAGCGATGACATATTTCGAACTTGGACATGATCAATACTATTATTCCAAAGCATTTCAAGCCTATCGCAATGAGATTATCAAAGAGCATTTCGGTCTAATTATGGGCGGGATTGTTTTAGTTGCAGGTGCTTGGATTGGTTGGCGTATTTACAAAGCAAAGAAAAAAGGAGGTTCGCTGCTGTATGAAGACTAGACTGAAACAAATCTATCAAGATTACATCCGCTTCCCTTCTTATATTCTGTTCCACCCGTTCGATGGATACGATGATTTTAAACGATACAAAAAGGGAAAATTCTCTGTCGCAATCGTTTTTATCCTTTTGTTTATCTATTTCCAGATTTTTAGTTTCCGCAATCTGGGATTCTTGGTTAATATGAATAACCCTTCTGACTTAAATAGTTTACAAGAATTATTCTCTGTCTTGTTATTGGTGTTCTTATTTACCGTCGGGAACTGGAGCGTTACTACATTGATGGAGGGAAAAGGAACGTATAAAGAGATCTTAATGGTCACTGGATACAGTTTATTTCCACTCATTATCATCGGCTTCCCTGCCGTCATCCTGAGTAATTTCTTTACCTTGGAAGAAATGGCATTTTATCACCTATTCATGTATGTTGCCTATATCGCAACGGGCTGGATGTTATTTATGGGCATACTGAACATTCATGAATATGGATTATTCAAAACAATTCTAGCTTTAATCGCGACTGCAATTTCCATTGCAGTGATGATGTTTGTCGGTTTGTTGTTCTTTGATTTGATTCAACAATTTATCGCTTTCATCGTTGCCGTGGTTGAAGAGTTCAACTTGAGGTACTAGCGATGAAGAAGAAACTAATCATTGTGGGACTTTCTGTCCTTCTAGCCTTTGTTTTATATATCACATTATTCCATATGAATCCTGTTTCCTTGACAGAATTCGATAATATTGTCTTTACCAAAGATGGATTTGTCGATTCTATGGAACTTTCCAATACCAACTATTTGGTTGCGGAAAACACTGATTATCAATTATACGTAGATGAAACGACCTCTTATTTCAAAGTTGTCGATAAAAGCAGTGGAACGGTTTGGAATAGTAATCCAACCGTGTTAGATCCATGGCAATTGGATTTGTCTAAGACGATTACAAATTCCGCGATTGAGAAACAAAAATCGACAATCGAATTGACCTATTACAACGAAACAGGTTCGATTGCAAAAATCAATAATTACGCGATGAGTATTCATCACCCTGAAAGTGTAATCAGTGAAGATGGATATCGAACTTACTCCATCAAATATGTCGACAATGGATTCCAAGTGCTTTATGAAATGAAAGATGTCGACATCGACTACCTGTACTTCCCAAAATATTTGAAAAAAGAAATCTTGGAAGCACATCCGCAAAAGGCTTTGTTGCAACAACTGGCTTATACGGGATACGATCCAGAGTTAGAAGTGTATTTCATCAGTCAGTATGAAGACATGTCTTTGTTGATCCGTACGAAATTATATTCGATATTCTATGGCCCTGGTAGTTTAGAATATACCAGAGAACAAGCGATTGCCGAAAACGCATTGTATGGATATACCGAGACCTATGATCCAGTCACTTTCGAAGTAGCACTTCAAGTGACATTGACGGATCAAGGAATCGCAACTACTGTTATTCAAGATTCAATCAAAGAAAGCTCTGATGCCAAAGTCGCGAGTATTTCCTTGTATCCTTTGTTTGGAACTGCTATCAGTCAAGTTGGTGGTGTCGAAACAAGTGGGTATATCGTGTTGCCTGATGGCAGTGGAGCTGTCATGGAATTTAACAATGGCAAATCCTATCAACAGCCGTATTCCAAACGCTTGTACGGAGAAGATTTAGCAATCTTAAGTTACAAGATGGAAGAAGTCCAACAAAAGATCAGCATTCCTCTCTATGGAATGGTGAAAGAAGATGGTGGATTTGCGGCGATTATCACCAAAGGGGATACGATGGCTACGATCAATGCAGACGTATCCGGACGTATTGACTCCTATAACAAGGTGTACACATCGTTCAAATTCAGAGAAACCGAATCTGTTACGCTAGGGACGGCATCTCAATCGTATGCATTGGATTTATGGACTGAGGATCGTGTAGATACTGACTTTGAAGTTAATTATGTATTCTTGGATCAAAGCGAAGCAGATTATACTCATATCGCATCGGCTTATCGCGATTATTTGGAAGAAAATTATGCTTTTACTTCCGAAGATCAAACCGATGAAACCTGGTGTACAATTGAACTTCTTGGAGCGTATGAAAGTAAATCTTTCTTCCTTGGAGTCCCATATTATCACAGTGAATCTTTAACAACGTTTGAGGAAGCACAAATCATTCTAGAAGCGTTGGAAAGTCAGGGAGTCACGAATTTGAATGTCATCTACAAAGGTATGATGAATGGCGGTCTTTCCTCCAGTATTGCAACGCAATATGATATCGAACGAGTCTTAGGTGGAAACAAAGATTACACAGCGCTAAAAGCTTATGCGTCCGCAAATAATATTTCGATTTATCCAAGCGTTCGTTTATTGGCAACCAATGATTATACCAAGATTTTTGATGCGTCGAAGTATTCTGCAAAACGAGTTGACGGTAGTATCTCTGAAATGTTTACCTATCACTTACCATCTAAATTACCATATTCCGAAACTTCATTGGATTGGGATTTCAAGAATGACTATATCTTAAGTCCTTTGTATCAACAAGAAGTATTGGCGAGTTTCCTTGAGGATTATGATGATGATACATTGACTTTTGATTTCTTAGGTAGTGTCTTAGGTGGTAGCTATAACGGGAATATCGTCTACAAACAAGAATCGATGATTATCCAACAGGAAATGTTAGCTTCGATGAGTCAAAGTTTGATTTTATCGGATCCTCTTGGATATGCCATTCCATATGCAGATTACATCACAGATTTACCGATGGAAACAACATTGTATGCAATTTTGGATTATCAAATTCCATTGTTACAACTTGTTTTAGCAGGAAAGGTTAATTATTCAACAGTCAGTTTGAATATGTCGACAGAACGTACTGTTCAATACAATTTCTTAAAAACAATTGAGACTGGTTCCAATATCAAATACACGTTATCTTATGATAACTCGAGAGAATTAAGTGAAACCGAGTTCAATTATTATTTCTCTACCCAATACACCAATTGGTTGGATCGCATTGAAGACCAAGTCAAAGAACTCGATGAAATCGGTGTTCATGAAGGATATTTGGTAGGACATGAACGTGTTGCGAATAATGTGGTAAAAGTTACCTATTCGACCGGTTTAGAGATTTTGATCAATTACAATTTAATACAAGTCAACGACGTGTTGGGATATGATGTCCCAGCGATGTCATATCTTGTGATAGGAGGGAATTAAGATGGCGAATCTAGCACAAACAAACCTCCGAAGTATTTCAAAAAGCAAGGGTGTACAAGGATATAAACGCCAAAAACATATTTGGGCGGCTATTTTCTTAGCACCGTGGGTCATCGGGTTCTTGATGTTTTTCCTGATTCCATTTGTTCGTAGTTTCTATTTTAGTTTCTTCGAATTAGAGGGAACACCGGAAGGAATCATCAAAACCTTTGTTGGCTTCCATAACTACTATTATGCTCTCAATGAGCAAGTGACCGCATCCACCAGTTTCCGTGTGGAATTGCTCAATACCACTCTGGATGCGATTATCAATATCCCGGTGTTGTTGATCTTTAGTTTGTTTATTGCGGTTATGTTAAATATGGAATTCAAAGGACGTGCATTTGTCCGCGCGATTTTCTTTATTCCTGTCATTCTAAACAGTGCCGCTGTCACCTCCGCTTTGGGTGGTGGTGATTTAATGGCGACTCTCCTGGAAGAACAAGGAATCAATCAAATCTTTGATTTGGAATATTACTTGTTGCAGACGGGTATGATGCCATGGTTAATTACCTTCATTGTTGGACTCATCGATCGAATTTACGCGATCCTGTCATTGGCCGGTGTTCCGATTCTATTGTTCTTAGCTTCGATTCAATCGGTGCCAAAGCACCTCTATGAGGCAGCGAAAATCGAAGGAGCAACCGGATACGAAATGTTCTGGTTGATTACTTTGCCGAATGTGAGTCCACATATCATTACTGTAACGGTATATGCCTTAGTCGATACGTTCCTAACCTCCAGCGTAAGTCAAATTATCTCAGAGGAACTCGGATATTCCGACAAATGGGGTCAAAGTGCTGCGATGGCATGGATTTATGTAACCATTATAATGATGATTTTGTTATTGATGGCGATTATCGCAAAAGCAATGAAGATAGGAGGTTCCCATTATGAAGAATAAATGGCTCCTGTCTATTAAGAATAGTTTACTTTCTATCCAAACCTATTTCAAAGAACCAAGAACGAAAATGGTTTGGCGTAGGAAAAGCAGCGAGTTTATGTTGAAACTGTTGCGTACCATTCTCTTATTTGGTCTATGTTTTGTTATTTTGTTCCCAACGATTCAACAAATCTCCATGGCTTTACGAGCACCAGAGGATGTCAATAATCCGGCTGTCGTCTGGATTCCGCAGCACTTCTCAGTGGAAAACATTAAAATCGCGATGGTGGTTTTGGATTACTGGAAAGCGTTATTGAATACATTCAAAATGAGCTTTATTACAATGATTCTTCAATTATTGTCCACATCCTTAGCCGGATATGCATTTAGCCGTTTGAAATTTCGTGGTAGTAATTTATTGTTTATCGGTGTCATTATTACAATTGTGACACCGCCACAAGCGTTATCCCTTGCTCAATTCCTGTATTTTAGAAGTCTTAATTTAATTGGAAAAGAGTTTTCAATCTACTTGATGAGTGCTCTTGGTATGGGGATTCGTAGTGGTATCTTTATCTTTATTTTCCGCCAATTCTTCCGAGGATTACCGAAAGAGTTAGAGGAATCGGCGCAGTTGGATGGTGCCAGTGTATTCCGGACATTCTGGAATATCATGTTACCGAATGCCAGGGGTGCCATTGTTACGGTTGCATTGTTCGCCTTTGTATGGCAATGGAATGATGCGTATTATGTGGCGATATTCGATGTTTCCACAGCGGAATTCCCACTCCTGACGATGCAACTCATCAATGCAGCAGAGAATGTTTACAATGCATTATTCTATACCGGAGGTTTGGATTTAATTGGCCAAAACGTATGGGAAAATCCGTTGTTCTTGGCTCTGATCAGCAATGTAGCTGCGTTACTGATGATGTTACCGTTATTAATTATGTACATTTTTGTTCAAAAACAATTTGTGGAATCGATTGAAAGGACCGGTATTGTCGGTTAGTACAGTGATATGTTTGAAAAGTTATTCCATTCAAGACTCAATGAAATCGCCGATTGGATTATTCGTTTGATCATGTTAAATGTGATGATGATTCTTTTCAGTTTGCCGGTGATTACAGCGTATGCCTCGATTTCTTCGGGTTATCATATGTTTTATGATTATGTGAATAAGAAGAACCCGAAACTATTTAAGGATTTCTTTCTCTATTTCAAACAAGGATTAGGAAAGAAGATTTTGATGGAAGTAATCATTATCATTGTGTTTTTATTGGGATACTTAAACGTTCGCTACTATAAATTAAGTCTCGAAATCGAAGAAACAACATTTCTTTATGTAGGGTATTATATTTCGTTGGCACTTTGTGCGATTTGGTATGTCGTAATGATCTACTCACTACTCGTATCTAGAGCGAAAAAAGCACTTGGAATATACCAAACCTTTAAACTGTCATTTTATTTAGCAGGGAAGTATTATTTCACAACCTTAGCATTGGTTGTAATCTCAATTTCTCCTCTTATCCTGCTGTTTTATCCCACAGCTGTCACTTCCCTGCTATTTGTGTTTTTTGGGATAAGTTTGTCTTTATTGCTTAACGTTCTCTTAACAAGAAACGTTTCCTATTTTGTAGAAGGTTTAGGTGAAACAAATGGTCAAAACGGGAATTGATCGAATCGAAGAACTCTCGTCGATATGTGCCGGAAAACGCGTTGGTTTGATTACCAATCCAACCGGTGTCGATTCACAATTGAATTCAACCGTGGATCTCTTGAATGAACATGTCAACTTAGTGGCATTGTTTTCGCCAGAACATGGAATTCGTGGAGACTTGCAGGCAGGGGTGCATCTGGATACTTATTTGGACCCATTGACGAATATCACTGTCTATTCCTTGTATGGAGAGAATCGCAGACCATCCAAGCAAATGATGGATTTAATCGATGTGTTAGTATTTGATATTCAAGACGTAGGTGCTAGATTCTATACCTATTTGTATACGATGTCATATGCGATGACCGCTTGCAAAGAATACAACAAACAGATGGTCGTCATCGATCGACCGAATCCTGTCAATGCGGAAGCCGTCGAAGGAAACAACCTCGATGTAACGTTCCGGTCTTTTGTTGGGTATTATTCCATTCCCCAACGGTTTGGTCTGACGATTGGTGAACTCGCAAATTATTTTAACGAAGAGGAAGAGATTCATTGTCATCTGACTGTCATTCCCATGGAAGGATATCAGCGAAACATGTACTTTTCCGATACCGGCTTGCCATGGGTTTTACCATCTCCAAATATTCCTACTCCAGAAACAGCATTGCTATTCCTTTCCACTTGCATTTTTGAAGGCACCAATTTATCGGAAGGAAGAGGAACAGCGAAGCCGTTTCACTTCGTTGGAAGTCCTTATTTGGATTCCAACTTGATTGTCAACAATATGAACAAGAAGAAACTTCCGGGAGTATTGTTTCGAAATGTCTATTTCACACCGAATTTCTCGAAACATCAGGGAGTTTTATGCAAAGGGATCGAATTGATTGTAACGAATCGTACGACCTTTCAACCAGTGAAAACAGGATACATTCTATTGGATGAAATCCGCAAACACCACCAACAAGACTTCGACTATATTCCTCCATTTCGCGCTGGGGGGCATCCATTCATCGATTTGCTTGCAGGAGATGATTCTTTGCGCAAAGAAACCCGTACTGTCAGTGAAATCCAAAGCAAAATGACTGAAGATGAAGCAGCATTTGTCAAGAAAAAAAGGAGGTATCACCTTTATGATTGATTTCAATATAAAGCGTCTTACCTTAGATGAAAAAATCGGTCAATTGATGATCTGTGGTTTTGATGCAACAGAACTTAATGATCACGTAATCGATTTAATCAAAACCTATAAAGTAGGCAATATCATTTTATTTGCCAGAAATATTGAAAGTCCAAAACAGTTGTTTGAACTCAATCGAAATTTACAAAAACTTGCCAGAGAATCGATCGGAATTCCATTGTTTATTTCCATCGATCAAGAAGGCGGTATGGTAACAAGAATCAAACAAGGCGCAACCTATTTTCCTGGGGCTATGACGATTTCAGCGACAGACGATGTAAGTCTAGCCTATGAAACCGGAAAACTCATGGGAGAAGAATTACGAGCTTTGGGAATCAATTTGAATCTCGCACCAAGTCTCGATGTCAATAACAATCCCAAAAATCCAGTGATCGGAGTGCGTAGTTTTGGGGATGATCCAGAAAGAGTCGCTACCTATGGACTGGCATACATTCAAGGACTTCAAGAAAATTGTATTGCGACTGCGAAGCATTTTCCTGGACACGGTGATACCAATGTAGATTCGCATTTGGACCTGCCGAAGATTGAGAAGAGTTTCGAAGAACTTAAACGAGTAGAATTGGTTCCGTTTGTCAAAGCAATTGAAGGCGGAGTCAAAGCAATCATGAGTTCGCACATCAATTTTCCAGGATTAACGGAGAATGGTTATCCTACAACGTTATCAAAACGCTGCTTAACCGATCTTTTGCGGAAAGAATTGAAGTTTTCAGGTTTGATTATGACAGATTGTCTTGAAATGAAAGCAATCCAAACCTACTTCACGACGAAAAAAGGTGTTGCCATGGCGATTTCTGCAGGAGCAGATTTGGCGATGGTTTCACATACCAAAGAAATACAGATTGAAGCGATTTCGTACTTGAAACAAGAAATATTACATCATAATATTCCGATTTCTTTGATCGATGACCGAGTCGAACGGATCCTGCAAGCAAAACGGGATTCTATCGCTTGGCAAGAACATCGTTCTTATACTCAAGTTAAGGATATCGTGGAAAACAATGCACATAAAGAATTTGCCTTAAACGTAGTTCGGAAGGCATTGACACAAGTTATCGGAACTGTTCCTGATCCAAACAAAAAGACATTAGTTATCGCTTCCAACCCAATCCAAACCACGATTGCGGATGAATCTTCAGGAAGTTTCAGTATTCTTAAGATGATCCAAGCGCATCATCCAAAGTGGGATACGTTGGAAGTATCGATCAAGCCAACTATCGAAGAAATCCAAAGGTGTGCTGTAACGTGTCAAAACTACGATCAAGTTGTCTTTTGTTCGTATAATGCAAATATCTATTTCAATCAAATCAATCTGATTCAAAGCTTACAAGAAATATCTGAGTTGTATGTTGTGGCAATGAGAAACCCTTATGATTCAATCTTTTTCCCAGAAATTAAGAATTTGGCATTGTTGTATGAATATACGCCAAACTCAATCCAAGTCCTGATGGAGTACTTGAAAGGACAAACGTTGCCACAAGGGCGATGTCCGGTGAACCTAGCATGAAATACATCATCGGAGTCGATAGTGGTGGAACCAAGACACTGGGAGTTTGTTTTGATAAAGAAGGTGCAATACTTCAAGAATCAAGATCCGGATTCGGGAACTTCAGTGTCAGTGAAACCAAGACTATCGATCATATCACAGAAGTATTGGATGACCTAACCAAACGTCGCAACAAAGAAGAAATCAGTTTGATTCTAGTCGGGATTGCGGGTTATACCAAATACACACAAAAAGACTATTTTCTCGATCTATTACGTCATCGCTACGGGGTTCCTATCCTCGCCGTAACTGACGCCGAAATTGCACTCTATTCTGTGAAACGAGACAGTGATCTAGACGTGATGATGATATTGGGTGGAACTGGAAGCGTCGTCATGGTCAATGATAAGAATGGAGTTCGTTTCATCGGAGGTTTTGGACACTTGCTCGGGGATGAGGGGTCTGGGTATCATCTAGCCATCACCGAACTCAAACATATTATTTCACAGTTTGAACAAGCAAAACCAATTACGGTATTATCGCAAGCAGTATTAGCTGAAATCCAAGCAAGAGATTATCAAGAAATTAAATCTTTCGTCTATGGGAATACCAAGGATACGATTGCTAGATTATCGGAGTTTATCGCAAGTCACGCGATAAATGGCAATCAAGAAGCAATCCAATTGTTTGTCAACGAAGGGGAGTTGTTGGCAAAACAAGCGATTACTGCATATCAATCTATTCAAACCGATAAAACGGTTCGAGTGGGAATGAAAGGTGGGTTCTTGTTGCATGCACCGTATGTAAGAGAAACCCTAATCAAAGAATTAGAACAAGCAAAACTGAAATTTACAATGGATGAATCCATCGCAGAACCAATTACCGGTGCGTATTACTTGGCGATGGAACATCTGGGGGAGAGGTAAAGTATGGTTGATATTAGCAAAATCACCACAGAAAAACGAAACGAAAACACAAAAAACATGGATATTGTGTCCACATGTGAAATACTACGCATGATTAACAACGAAGATAAGTTGGTTCCACTGGCTGTCGAAGCAGCGATTAACCAAATCGCCAAAGTCGTAGACGTCGTTACGAATGCATTTTTAAACGGTGGCAGACTCTTCTATGTTGGTGCCGGGACTTCGGGACGCTTAGGCGTATTAGACGCAAGTGAAATTCCACCAACTTTTGGTGTAGATCCATCTTTGGTGATTGGTATTATTGCCGGTGGAGATCACGCCTTGAGATTCTCAATCGAAGGTGCAGAAGATTCCAAAGAAGAAGCGATTGAGGCGTTAAAAGCCCACCATCTCAACGCAAAAGATGTCGTTGTTGGAATTGCGGCTAGTGGAGTAACACCGTTTGCGATCGCTGCCGTAGAGTACGCCAATGAGATTCAGGCAAAAAGTGCTTGTATAACAACAAGTGATAACTCTTTGATTGCGCAAGTAGCTCAGTACCCTATTGAAGCAATCACAGGTGCAGAACCTTTAACGGGGTCGACAAGAATGAAATCCGGTACGGCACAAAAGTTGATATTAAACATGATTACAACCGCATCCATGGTTAAAATGGGTAAAGTCTATGAAAATCTAATGATCGATGTGCAAATGACCAACAATAAATTGGTCTCACGTGCCAGAACTATCGTGATGGAAGTAACTGGTGTAGACGAAGATACAGCTGTAGAGTATCTCAATCGTTACAATTCAGTGAAGCATGCTATTTTTGCGATATTGTCTCAGATGGAAGATTTCGAAGAAATCGAAGCGATTTTAAGTCAACATCGAGGAAGTATCAGGGAGAGCCTGAAAAATATAGGATAAATTAGAGGATAAACATATGCAGATTTACAAATACAAAGATTACAACGAAGTGTCAAAAGCAGCCGCTGCGTTTGTGATACGAGAAATCGTAAAAAAGCCAAATTTAATTTTAGGGCTTGCGACAGGTACTTCACCGATTGGCTTATATCAAAACTTAATTAAAGCGTATAACGATGGAATTATTTCGTTCAAAGAAGTACGCACTTTTAACTTAGATGAATACGTTGGGATTGACAAGTTCCATCCTCAAAGTTATCATTCTTTCATGCACAAATATTTATTTGATCATATTGATATTCCTCCACAGAACATTAATATTCCTTCCAATGACTTAAAAAACATGGAACAACTTGCCAAAGAATACAATGATAAAATGTTTGGCAATCAAAGAGATTTACAAATCCTAGGGATTGGTAAGAATGGACACATTGGTTTTAACGAACCGGGAAGTCGTCTTGGCAATATGACGTTTATTGTGAAACTCGATGATCAGACCAGAATTGATAACTCGAGATTCTTTGATTCTTTGGAAGAAGTGCCTCATTATGCAATTACCATGGGAATTAAGAATATCATGTTCTCTAAAAAAATCATTTTGATTGCCAGTGGAGAGGCGAAAGCGGATGCCATTTTTGAAATGGTATACGGCGATGTTGGTGGACAATATCCTGCATCCATCCTGCAACTTCACCCCGATGTTACAATCATGATTGATGAAGCGGCAGCTAGTCGCTTAGAAATGACTTCCAATTACTTAACATTCTAATCAAAAGAGGCATTGATAATGGCCATATTTCGAACAAATATACATTCAGAAGCATTGGGTATGCAAACGCAGTTAGTCGTTTACTTACCTCATGATGAACCAGGGAAACGAGCTTTGGGAAAACCATCCTCTTTGATCTTATTACATGGTCTAATGGGGAATGCAGAATCTTGGACGAGAAGAACAAACCTAGAAAAGATCGCAGAAACATATCATGTAGCAATCTTTATGCCAGAAGCTGCACGCAGCTTTTACCATAATGTCAATCCGGGTTTAAATTATTTCACCTATATTGCAAAAGAATTACCACAGTACATTACAAATACGTTCCAAGTGAAAAGTGGCAGAGAGAATATGATGATAGCCGGTCTTTCCATGGGAGGATATGGCGCGATTCGCTCGATGTTATTAGAATCCTCCACTTTCTCAAAAGTAGGAGCTTTCTCTGGAATGTATCATATGGAGAATTATCTGAATCGTTATAAATCCGATACAACACAAGAAACGATACGAAGAGCGAGAAGCGATCTACAAGCAATCTTTGGAAAGAACTTCGAGTCAGTCGAATGCGGAAATCTCCATCGAATCTTTTCTGATTACGAAAACAAATCCAATCTTCCTAAACTATACTTAAGTTGTGGGATAGAGGACATGTTACTCCCTGAATCTCGTGAATTCCATCAGATCCTTCTACAACATGATTTTCCACATATCTATGAAGAATTAGAAGGAAATCATGAATGGAATTTCTGGGCTAATTCATTATCACGGATGTTAAAACACTTTTTGGGTTAAGACAAAGAATTGGACAAAACAAAACTGCTTAAGTGCAGTTTTTTTTATTCGTTATTTTTTAGTATTGACTTGATAATGTAATACAAATGTGTTACAATCGACACGATGATTGATTTTAAGATAATTCTTAAATATCTGGTTGCAAAAGTAACACAAACGTGTTACAATTATATTTGAATAAACGAAAATATGATATTATTTAAAATATCGCTTGATAAAGTAACACAAACGTGTTACAATCAAACAAACAAGATTACATCAATGAGATTTTATCTAATACAACAATTTTCACATTGACTCTTGAAAATGCAACACAAACGTGTTACAATCATTTAAAAGGTGATATCCATGGCAAAAACATCGTATGTCAACGTGAGAGTCGAAGATGAAGTTAAGATCAAGGCAGAAGAGATATTGAATGAGTTAGGAATCAATACCTCCACTGCAATCGATATGTTTTTAAAACAGATCATTTTAAATGATGGACTTCCATTCGACGTTAGACTACCGAAAATCGATTATGAAAAACATGAAAATGAATTGGCACTAGCCATTCATATGAACCAAAGATTACCATATCCAAAGTGGTTCAAGAATATCGCTTCCTTGTATGCGAGGGGTGACTTGGATTACGATGTCGCACTATACGCGGCAAAGAAATGGAAAGAACAAGATTGATTCATTTGTCATAGACAGATGTTCAATATAGATTTTGTTTATAGGGGTGATGTTTATCGAGTTTGAAACAATGGTTAGATAACCATTGGAATGCTTCACAAAAAAACAAAATACGGCAACAAGCTATTTACATGAGAAAAAGCAGATAGGAATATTGTCTGCTTTTTCTTTTTGTTTTTGATTCATAACTCATTCACAACTGTATCGTATAATACAATCAAGAGGTGAAGCAACATGAATAAAACGACAAAAGTTCTACTGTGGGTTGCAGGGTCGTTGGTTGTACTCTTAATCGCCGCAAGAATCCTGTTGCCTATCTTATTTGATTGGGATTATCCGTATTTCTATTCCCATATGTTCACACCAATGATGTTCCCCATAGGGATGTTTATCATGATTCTATTTTGGGGAGTAATCATCTACTTAGTATTTCGATTATTGATTCAAGACAGAAGTTCCTATTTTGAAGATGATTTAGTAATTCTTAAGAGACGTTTGTCTAATGGTGAAATTACCATTGAAGAATATGAAGAAATCAAAAAGACATTGAAGGAGGAATCCAAATGAAGCATTGGTTGATTGGCTTATTAATTGGTGTTGTCCTGTTTGCCTTTGGATTCATGGCGTTTCAAACTTACGCCTTTTATAGTGCGCCTGAGGAATATGAGACTGGGTCATACTTTATGCCTGGTATGAGAGGTGGGTGTTACTATAACGATACAAATGAAGAGGATATCGAATATGATTATGATTTCCTATATCTTCACTTAAGCTTGGAAGATCAAGCAACAATCGATCTGATGTATGCGGATATGCTTTTGGAATATGATTTTGATTCTTTGACACAAGAGGAACAGCTACAAGTCATCCATTCCATCAAAGAAGAACTGGCAACATACATCATCGACAACTTTTCGGTTCCATATTGGTACGAAAGTACTGATTGAACATACTATTCTCAAGGAAAAGCAGACACCTGTAAAGCAAACCTATACACGTGTCTGCTTTTCTGTTGTATAATAGAGATTGAAAGAGGATAACAATATGAAACTATTGATTGTGGAAGACCATAAAAAGATCAATACGTTGTTGGCCAAATTCGCAAGGCAAGACCATCATGAAGTGAAACAAACATACAGCGCAGAAGAAGCCTTGGAACTGATGAAGTCCCACGATTTCGATGTGATCATCACCGATTTGATGCTACCGGATCTTCAAGGCGAAGATCTAATCAAAACGGTACGCAAAGTCAGTGATGTCTATATCATGGTGATTTCCGCCAAAACGCAAATTGAAGAAAAAATTGACAGTTTACTCCTTGGGGCAGATGATTTTTTGACGAAACCATTCTCTGTAGAGGAAGTACTGATCAAATTAAGAAATCTCGCCAAACGAATGGAAAAAGAGAGACCAATTCTCTATTCGTTTTATGATGGCGAACTTAAACTCTCGATTCTAGATCGAAGAGTTTCTTTGCATGATAATCCATTGGATTTCACCGCATACGAGTTTGATGTTTTATATTATCTCATCAGTCATCCCAATCGTATTTTCAGTCGAGATGACTTAATCATGAGTTTATTTTCAGATAGTGATGCTTATGACAGAGTCATCGATGCTTATATCAAAAACATTCGCAAAAAACTGAAAGATGATCCGAAAAAACCTCGTTATATCAAAACCATATTTCGTCAAGGATACCAATTTATAGGAGAACTAGATGATTAGTTTACGGACGTTTTTCCGTCAAAAAATGGCTCAATTTCTCATCATATTGTTCGCTGGAATCTTGTTGTTGTCGAATATTGTGATTTTCACAATGTCGACCATTCAGTATAACCGCGAACTGGATCGACAGCAGCAAGCATTTGAAGAAATGTTGGTGCATCTTTTAACGATGGAAGGTACTGATACGGCGATTACCTATATCGAACATTACTATCACACACAAGGCATTGAAGTGGCATTATATGATGCCGAATATGATTTAATTTATGAAACCTCCAGCAATATTGATCCAACCAACCAAATCACTCTCGAAGACTTTGACAATCAAATCATAGGAACCGTATATTTTGATGATCAAGAATCTGTCTTAGGCAGTGACTTAACGATTGGATTATTGTTGCTAAATGGGTTTTCTTTCCTTGTATTCTTTGTCTACCTGAAGTTTATCTACTCGTATCTAAACAACATGTATGGTCTAGTTCAAAAAGACTTTGATCAAATTGGGATGGATGAAGATGACTTCAATTTTGAGGATACATTTTCCATTAGCACAAGATTAAGAGAAGCGATTGATACAGAAACTCGCTTAAAGGAATACCAAAAAGAATATGTTCGAATGTTGGCACATGATATTAAAACCCCTTTAACCGTCATCAAAGCCTATTTAGAGGGAGTTCAATTGAAACGCATCGATTTGGATGAAGATATCTTAAAAGAGATGTTATTTGAAGTTGACGAAATCGAACGAATGATTCCGAAGTTTATTACAGAAAATATCGAATCAACCAAATCAAAACACGATGTGTCTAAAGTAGTTCATTCGACTTTGCGAAGGTTGAATGAAGTATTTCAAACAAGGAAAATCAAAGTTGTTCCACAAATCGATGATTTCTCGATAGAAATCTCTTATGTAGATTTATCAAGAATCGTGGAACACTTGTTGTTTAACGCATTCTATTACAACAAAGAAGGTGGAACAATTACAGTGACGCTTTGTGCAAAAGACAGAACATTTATCGTTGAAGATACCGGGATTGGTATGGATCAGGAAACCCTTCAACACCTTCAAGAAGGGGGATATCGTTCTGAACAAGCGAAACGCTTGAATCAGAAAGGCAGTGGACTTGGAATGCAGATTATCTATGAAATCATCCACCGAAATCAGTTTGATATCGACATTAAATCAGTACTCGATCAAGGGACGATTGTTACCGTTCGTTTCTAGGATATATTAGGAAGCAGAATCAGCTGGGAAACTCCCAGCTTTTTTTATTCTAGGGTGTATTTTTGGACGAAAAAATAGTACAATAAGAAAGATACTAGAAGGAGTTGGGATGATGTTTGATGCACACGCCGATATACTAACGGATATGTATATCGAAAACTCAAAACAAAAAACGTTACGTACTTTTCGAAAGAGGCATTGGGATAAATACCAAAGAGCGGGAGTAGCTGGATCGATCTTTGTCAACTATACCAATCCTTTCACAGAGACTAAATCAGTTTTCACTGATATTTTTGAAGTCGCATTCGAAGAAATCCAAGCAAATCAAGATATTTTATCTGTTTGCCATACCTATGAGGAGTACCAGAAAGCATCCGCGGAAAAGAAAATCGCTGTCTTTCTTGGAATTGAAGGAGCGAAATTCGTGGAAAATCTTGAGGAACTTCAATATTGGTATAACCGTGGGGTTCGTCATATCAGCTTAACTTGGAATGAAGCGAATCAATATGGTGGTGGAGCGAAGAGCGAGAATGTAGGTTTAACAAAAAAAGGGGTCGCCTTCGTCAAGGAAATCCAACGCTTGGGAATGATCCTGGATTTGGCACATACCAATGAACAAACCTTCTATGAGATACTAGAGCAAAGCAAGGGAGCGGTTATCATTTCTCATACCGGTTGTAAAAGTGTCTGTAATCACCCTAGAAACGTCACAGACGAGCAATTAAAGGCAGTCAAAGCAAGAGGCGGTGTCGTTGGTATCGCCGCTGCTGCGCCGTTTTTATCCGAAAATAAAGAAGATTGGACCGTTCAAATGATGGCGAAGCATGTTGATCACGCCATCCAACAAATTGGTATTGAACATGTTGGACTGGGGTTGGATGTTTGTTTCTATCTGAACAACGAGACAACCAATACACACATCAAAGGCTTTGAAGACATCGATTTGGTACATAATCTTTATGCCGAATTAGAGAAGCTAGGCTATACCAAGGAGCAATTGGAATATTTACAGTATCGTAATTTCGAACGTATTCTTAAAGAATGTCTTGGTGCTTGATAACTCAAAAAAAAAGGCAGGTGGAAATCCATCTGCCTTTTCTTATTGTATTATTAATCTTCGGTATTGAACATTTCGATTAGTACAGTAACATTACCGGCTGCGCCAGTCAATGCCAATGGAGCGATCACTTCAATGTACTGAGGTTGAGCATAATCCAAGTCGCCTTTTACTGCGATAATGGATTCATGTAACGTATAACCATATTGCATGTATCCAGCTACCTGTAAGGATTCGGATGCAGTTAAGTTATAGAACCCTGCAATCGCTGCTAAGTTACCTGCATCGGTATCACTCATCATCGATCCATAAGCTTGGTAATATAACGTTTTGATTTCAGTAATCATACCCAAGAATGCGTAAGTATCGCTTAAACTACCGAGTGCGAAACCGTATTGTCCACCGCTGATGCGAGGATCCAAAATCGAAGTCGTCGCATCGATTGGGAAGAGTTGCTCGGTGAAGTTCCAACTGCGTTCTAGATTGATTGTACCTGTTGCGTCTGTAATGCTGAAAGCTACTTCCGAAGCACTGATTACACTGGTTGAGTCATTCGGATTGGAGTAGGTTACAGCGCCTTCTTTCGGTAAGGAAATGAAGATGAGATTGATCATCTCAGTTTCCAATCCCGTGACTGGATTCTCCATCGTTTGAATAATCGTTTTACCGAGAGGAGTAACGGCATTATTGATATTGGATTTTAATGCTAAAGCGACAGAACTCATCGCATATGCTTTAAACCACGCTTCTTGTCCACTAATCCAGTTATTGAAGACGTTGTTGTTTCCTAAAATCAAAATTGGATCGTCGTATCCTGTACTTCCGGAATGGACATCTTCAAAGTGAATCGCTGCTCCACCAGAACTTCCAATATCGGAATAATCCATCGAGATTCCAGAACCGCCCCATAAGTAGACACTGTTTGCCCAAGAGTCATAAATCTTCAGGTATTCCATATCCACGGTTAATACTTCCGCGGAACTGTTTTCCCCATAAGCATTTGTGGTCACGCCGATTACAGTATATCCAATAATCAGATTATTTAAATCGGCTTTTCCGTTACGAATGACAACCCCAAGCATTCCGCCGGAGTTTTGACTCATCAAACGCTCTTGATTATAAATCTCTTCTTCCGTACCACCATAATTAATACTAGGAGTAGTGGTGTTTCCGAGGATTCTTAAATTGTTCATTGTGAACACGTTGTTATTGATTGGAGTCGTTTGGTAAACATTGTAGTAGAAGATCCCAATTTGAGTACTGACGATATCAAATGCTTGCGCATAGATAATCGTACCATCCCCATCCATATCTGGATTGATGTATTCGAGATTCGATCCGTCGATCGTCATGAAGTTCCCTTCAATCGTGATTTGGTCGTCATCGGTATTTCCATCGATACGGTAATAGACGTTTCCATAGTTTTCATAATCATTCGTTGCGGTAGCTAAGAAGTTGATTGGAGACCCATCTGGATAGACTTGATTGCTATAGAGTTCAGCCGTGATATCGCGATGAACATTGATGAGATGAACATTCAAATCTGCATATAAGGTTTTCAAATCTGCATTCGTGAAAGCATTGTATCCATCATTAACAGTGATATTGTATTCCAATGCATTCATATCCATCATCGTAGCTTCGTATTTTGGTTCGACTACAATGCGGAATTGTTGACCGACAGCGGCGTTCGTAAAGTACATTACATTGCCATCAAAGGTGACATAGGTTTCTACCTGACTTTCGGTCAAAGCAGTAGTGTTTCCATTAAGATAGAATGTGTAGGTCAAAATAGCATCATCCAAGGAAATCTTTTCGCCATTGTTGTTACGCATTAAGATATCCAAATAGAAGCCATTGTTGACACCAACATAGTAAGGATACTCGATCGTATCTGCTAAGAAGAGATCGTCATCCAAAGTCGCATTGATTTCAGTTAAATAATTTTGGTAAGAAGAACCGATATTGAACTGACGAATATCTTCAACAACCAAACCTTCATAGGTTCTAGTGCCATTTTCATCGGTAATGGTGAAACGGAATTCTCCCGGAATCGAAGATGTTCTTAAGATGCTTCCATCGGCGGTAATATGGTTCGAACCGGATTCGATTTCAAATGTCATTCCGGTGAATTGATAGGTTAAGTTGGTATAGAAGATATAACGTAAGGTTCCACTACCGAAGTCTTCAATAATATAGTAATCCTTGATGGTTGAACTTTCTGGAATGCCTTCATATACTGATTTCACGCTGTATTGATAGACATCACTAGGATCAGAAGACATGACATAGTAGTCATCACCGACGCTGATGATTTGAAGAGTATGAGTACCTGGAATCAAAGTGGAGTAATTGTCTTCGGAATTCATCAAGATTGCTTGGAAGAATCCATAATATGGATCGGATTGTGACAATGTCAAAGTAAATGTATTTCCTGATCTTGTGATATAGTTCATCAACGAATTGCTTGCCACATCACTACTTTGGATGTAAACACCATTGAGAATAAATGTAAAATCAGTAGGATAGGTATCAACACCATTAACATCGGTAGGCAATATATCAAATGTGATTGTGATAGTTTGTTGCGTTGCATCTGCGACAATCTCGATATCACTTGCTTCATTCAATGTATCCAAAGCTACCCATCTTGCTTCTACGGTTGTAATGTTAGAAGAAGTAAAGTAGCTATCGTCGTAATAAATGGTACCTTCTGTAATTTGAATCTCTGTCCCTGCGATATACCATCCTAAGAAGCGATATCCTTGTTGTTGAATATCCCATAAAGAGGATGCCAAAGCTAAGACAATTGCATGCGCATCGATCGTTCCGTAAAGATCCGGTTCATTGGTTGCGATGTAAATAATCGTACCATTGCTCATGAAGATTACCGTCTGCAAGGAGTTATCATATTGAATCGCTGCGACACTTAAATGAGTTTTTATGTTATCAAAGTTTTGTCTTTCCCATTCAACCGTCATTCCACTCACTGGGGTTGGAGTTGGTACACTGACAAGAGAACCATTGTAATAAACATAATAAACGGTGGAAATATTGGCATTGTTGATATATTCCGTAAAGCTGACAGTCAAGATAATGCGGCGATAATAGACATCGACGGTTTCATCTTGGGTAATCGTCAGTAATTGACTTTGATCATAGTATTCTACACCGTTATATACAAACTTATAGAAAGAATATCCTTCAATGCTACGAACTGGTGACATCTCGGTGCCATACAGAACATTGATAAAAGGTGTATAGCTTTCACTCGATGTTGTTGTATAAATTCCATCTGTCGATAATTGATCCGCTGCGATACCTTCTTGTTCAAAGTAATACGTTCCACTTACAGTGTAGGTTGTAGCAACCAATTCGACCCATTTTGCATAGACGGTAAACCCATCGACAGGCATTGGAATACCGGTACCGAAATAGACTTCCGTGTCAAACGTCGTTTCCAAATACCAACCGACAAATACGAATCCTGTCTTGGTAGGTACTTCCAAAACCGTGACATTGCTGTTGTAATCTAAAGTGACACTGATACTTGAAGAAGCATCTAAATAGGAACCACCATTTGCATCGAAGGTTACGGTATATTGATTGATTGTATAGACAGCATATACATTTAATTCTCCGGTGATATTGTCGAAGGATTTATCCCAACCAGTGAATGTATATCCTTCCCGCTCGAGTCCAGAAGTAGGAGCGGTAGCGGAAGATCCATAATCGATATATTGAACAGAACCAATCAAACTTCCATCTTCGCCCCCAAAGAACTTCACAGCGAAGGTTTGGATTTGGTAATTATCTACCAAAGTTAAATCGGTGGTAACTGTATAGGTAGTTAAATCGATATTGCGTTCCAGTTCAGGACTGTAATAACCAATAAAATCATAACCCGTTCTACTAGGAGTAGATGGAGGGGTGATCAAATCTCCATATTCCACCGAAACCGTATCATACGTGGTTTGGCTATAATCTTGGAATGTAATCGTAAATACCAACTTGGTATATACTGCATACACATTCAAATCACCAGTGATTTCACTGATATCCTCACTCCAAGCTCCTTCCATTCCCGTAACAACAGGAATCGCAGGAGGATTTGCGACAGCGTCTCCATAACCGACTTCTTCGGAATAGATCGGTGTCGTATCATTTTCATTCAAGTAGAAATCAACAGTGTATTGGTTTTGAATCCATTTTGCATAAACGGTTTGATTCGCAGCTGGAATTTTGGTTGCGCTAAACTCCGTATTCCCTGCTTCGTCTAAATACCAACCATCAAAGGTATAACCAACCTTTTCCGGATCTGCAGGATAAGTGAATGTCGTGTTGTAATCATTGGTGATAACCACATCTTCAGAACCATTTCCAAATGAGAATGTCAAAGAATAGGAGTTAATACTCCATTTTGCATATAACGTGATATTTCGAACGATGACGGTATCGAAGTCAAACAACGTTGTGAATGCTTCGTCCTCATACCAACCCAAGAAGGTATATCCTTCTCTCGTTACGGTTGGTTCGTCAATCGTACTTTCTTGTAAAACAGTCAAGTTTTCGATTGCGACTCCTCCGTTTTCTTCAAAAGAAATCGTGACTTCTTTTGCGTTACAGCCAACCAGCAGTAACAACGAAAACAGGGCGATTATCGCGAATATTGTTTTTTTCATTTCAGCACTCCTTTTTTTAGTCGCCGACAATAACGTCGGGTATTTTAAAGATTAAAGTAATTTCATCATATGTATTTGTCTTGGTATCGGTAATGCGGATCGTAACGTTTTGTCCGATGGAAGCTTCTGTCGAGAAATTCACCAGAATCACGTTATAAATCGAATCAACCAAAACCGTGACATCGCTTGATGAGGAAGTCGCCACCACATTGATGCTGGCGTTTGTTGGTAAGTAGGTGTAACTTAATGTATAGTACGGATCTTCGGTTGTAACGATTCCTAAAACATTAATGATCTTATCGTTTTGATCGTTAAGATTATAATCTAGGAATTCAATGGAAGTTACTTGCAATTGATTTTGGCTTTCCGGTAATGTTCCCCAGACTGCAATGATAATGATAGATAGAACGCTCACCGCAAGCACGATCAACAACATTAATTTTTTTGTCATAAAACCCTCCTAATACTCGATATCGATGAAGTATGCATCGAGATAGGTTCGAAATGATACGAATCGGAACACAAACCAGATGATTGCTAGACCGATTAGGATAAACCAAGCAACTGGTTTAAATAGTAAGAACAGTAAGATACTAATTGCAGTAAATAGCAAAGATAATACGAGTCCATTGGATAATGCCTTTGCAATATTGGAATTGTTTGACAAAGAACCAGTAGAGGCATAGTCAGATAATTTCGGACTTAAAATATCGATTTGGAAGGACCATAAAATTTGACTTGCATTAAAGAAGAATGCAAAGACAAACAATAACCAAATATCTGCTTTATTAAATACTGGTAACGCCAGTTGAAAAAGTAGAAAAGAAATGAATAGTAATACGCTAGTAAATACAAAATTAAAACTCATTTTTGCCCAAGCAACTTGTTTGGTTTTCGATGGAGCGGTCTTTAGTAAAACGAATTCATATCCTTCTGTTGTAATCGCGACAGCGCTGGCAGTATTGCTAGCGGTAATTAAGATTAAGGTGATTAAAACATTAAAAATCAAAATGAATTGGTTTCCTAAGCTAGAGCGGTCCATACCCATATAAATCGAATTTAATACATACATTATGACCGGTAATGCGATCAATACAGCATAATTGGTCAACAGTTCGTTTGGACTGCGCTTAGCAATCGTGACTTCTTTTCGTAAGAAGGTCCAGAATAAACCAGAGCGCTTCGTTTTCTTGATTTGATGTTTTTTCGTTCTTGCATGTTCATTTGCTTTGGAAGTCAAGAAGAAGAATAACGGTCTACTAATCAAGTAATTTAATAAAAACAATATAATAATGGTCCCTAATACGATGCCATAATTTAACAAAACGCTTGTACCTTCAAGTAAATGACCGATTACAGTATAAACGGTTCCGATAGAAGCAACTTGCTGCATGAATTTCGTTAAACCGATGATGAAACTATTATAAAGTTGAACGATGCGGATATTTTCCGGAATGAAACCAACCAAATAATAAATCAACCAAAACCCTAGAACAATCGCAACTACCAAAAGACTAAATGTTACCCAAGTATGTTTGTTCAAGAAGTTACGCACGATAGTGACAACAATCGAGATAACAGAGGATAGAAATACAGCGATAAACGGTAGGATGAATATCATCGGTAACAAACTTGCATAATAACCAAATCCCATTTGACTCATATATCCATAAGCAAGGAGGAAGGGTAATAAGAAGAAGAGATTTCTGGTAAACTCATTGATGTAATAAACAATGAGTTTTGAAAGAAAGATTTCATCGCTTTTTGCAGGTAAAGTCAATAGAATTTGATTGTCCTTGCTTTGATAGATATCTACCATCAAACCACTAATTGCAGCGACGATACTCATGACTTGGGTTAGGAGTAACATAAAAATCATGAAATAGGTATTTACTGGGATAAAGAGGATGTTCTTGACAACATGCAGCAACAAACCAATTACAATCGTCGCTAGAATCACCATTAAGAATCGAATGGCCACATGGCTATAGATTCTTAAGGAGTGTTTCGCATAAAGCCGCGTTCGATTGGTCAGCTGCAGTTTGGTCAAAATCCAAACGCGCTCAAACATCTTTCTTTGTCTCTTTCTTCTTTTG
>QKCT01000111.1 GCA_003245625.1 Bacillota bacterium
AGTCTTGTGTATACTCTTCTGAATACGGTCCATGGAAATTCTGTTCCATATCTGCTTCAACGATAGTAATCAATTTATCTTCAGTATCAGTATTGTTATTATTGAAGATAGAGTAATAGGCTAAGTTCGGGTCATACCCATTATCAATTGCTGCACTAACATGATAGATCAATACACCGGGAATGCTGTAATAATAAAAGGCATCTTCTTCATACAACCCGGTTGGAGTATAGAACATAATGAGGAAATATTCGTCAAAAATCGTATTATTCCAAGAATCAATTAGAAGCAAAACTTCACCCGTATCTTCATAAATACTGAGATCGACTTCCATGCTTTGTTCTACTACTAAAGGTGTGATCCAACCTAATAATATTTTTGAAAATGGACCATGATCTCCGTAGGCTCCATCCATCATGTCTCCGCCACCAAGTCCACCATCGTTGTCATAGGAATCATACGGGTCATAATCATAATAATCATCCAATCCCAACATATGTCCAGTTTCATGGATTGCGGTTCTTGCGTCGATATTTCCAGAGCCATCTGTATAGAACTCAGAACCAGACCATACAAAATAATTCGCTTCAACTCCATCAAAAGTATCACCGGAATAAGCATAATAATATTGATAAGCCCACCATAAATCGGAACCAGAATCCCAGCTTACCGGGTGTGTATAAACAATATAAATTCCATCGATGAAACCATCTTGATTGGAATCATAATCGGAATAATCGATTTGATTGTCATAGTAAGATAATACTTCGAATATCAAATCCGAATCAATATACCATGTACCAGAATCATATTCGTTTTGATAGTATGTTGACGGGTTGTCCGCTCGATAATAACCATAGATATCAGCAGATAAATTCAATTTGTTAAAAGAACTTTTTTGATAGAAACTCCGAAGCGATTCAAAATCGATTTGATCTGAGGTTGCATTATATGCGGTTTCTAAATCACTAATTGGAACACCATATGTTGAACTAGGGTAATCACTAAAATCTACTGCAAACACTAGGATGTCAATATCACCTTGAGATGGAATACCAATTTCATCCATTTCGTCCTGAAGCAGAGAATACCCTGTTGGATAGAATGGCTGACCAGTTAGGTTCAACGTTGTCGTTTGAGTCGTTGATGTCTCAGTTGTCGTTGTCTGTGTCGTTGTTTGTGTCGTCGTTTGTGTTGTTGTCTGAGTAGTGGTCGATTCTGTCGTTGTTATTTGTGTCGTTGTAGTATCCGTTTGTACAGAAGATAAAACAGTACTAGTCGACTCACTCGACAAAGTCGCCGTCGATTCGCTTGATGATAATGGTGCTGTGGTAGTTGATTGGTTCAAAAAATCACAGGACATCATCAAGAAACCAAATGCTATCGACAATATAAGTAGAAACATCTTCTTCTTCATAAATCCCTCCGGAATAAATTTTAATGTAACAAGATTATCTCAAAGGTTACCTTCTTTGTCAATATGATAATCGTGTTTGTTCAAATGATTATAATCATTTTTTCGTTCTTTTTATATAAGCAATATAAATGATGATTGAAACACTAATGACGATGAAAATAAACTTAAATAAGGTGAGGTAGCCGGATATTGTTGCAAAAAAGTCTGGGACTGTTATGTGCATTGCAATATCGATTAGGATATTCTCCAAAAAGTCAAATCCCATTGCTATTAGAGGTAATAAAATAAGGATACTTTTCTTCTGTCGCTGTTGAAACAAAATATAGGCAAGTAGAGGATAAAAAGTAAAGATAAACACATAATCAATGATATGCAATGTCATATATCCACGAATCATATCCGCATCCATCATACCGATTGCATTTCGAAAGGCAATTCGGTCATAAAATACTTGGGCATCTAACATCCATTCGGAACGATATCCGGTTGGATTGATCAAGCCAAATACATTTGACAACATCAATGCATAAGTAAATACAATGATGCTAATCCAAACTATGAGTAGTGTCCTGGATACTTTCTTTACTTTTGGTTTCTGTCTCAAGGTTATTGTCTCCTTATAAACGATTATCTTTGATTCGATCTCTTAAATCTAATACTAAATTCTCTATGATATCTCTGGTTTTCTCAAATTCAACTTTTGGATGGCCGGAAGGATCATCTAATCCCCAATCTTCTCTATGTGAAGTCGGCACATATGGACATTCTACACCACAACCCATTGTTATTAGAACATCAACATAATCAGGTAATTCACTTAGAAGTTTTGATCTCGCATGACTCATATCGATTCCTTTATCTTCCATGACCTCGATTGCTAAAGGCTTTGGTTTTGAGTATTCTTCTGTTCCTGCAGAATAGACATCAAATTCTTCTCCGGCAAAATGTCTCATGAACCCTTCCGCCATGATGCTTCTACAGGAATTATGAGTACAAACAAAAGCAACAACTTTCTTGTTTAACTCCATCTTCTTGGGTCTCCCTTGATGGTATCTAAAAACATCATATCATCTTGTGCAATTTCAAAATCCAATAATGTGTTCTGTTGAATTCTGTTTTCATGAGTCGATTTTGGTAATGCAGCGACGCCTTTTTGTAACAGGTAACGCAAACAAATCTGTGCAGATGATACAGAATACTTCTCCGCAATTGTTTTGATCTCTGGATTCGATAGTAAGTAACCGATCCCTAATGGCGAGTAAGCAACCACAAAAATATCATGTTGATTGCAAAAATCAATGGTTTTGGATTGATCTAGTCCAATAAAATATCCGATCTGATTCACAGCAGGTACCACTTCACAATGGTCCAGTATATTTTGCATATCCTCTGGTGAGAAATTGGACACTCCAATCGCTTTAATCTTTCCATCACGATAGAACTCTTCCATCGCTTTATAAACTGCGACATTTCCTTCTCTACAATCTTTTCCCATTTCACCCCAAGGCCAAGGAGCATGAATTAAGTAAAGATCAACATAATCCATGTCGAGTAATTCCAATGATTTCAAGAATGTCTTTTTGGCTAAATCATAATCTTTTACTTCTGCTGGAAGTTTCGTTGTCACAAATAAGTTTTCTCTTGGAATTCCCGAATCTTTAATTGCTTGACCAACACTAGCTTCGTTTCCATAAGCAGCGGCAGTATCGATATGAAGATATCCATTTTTTAACGCAAGTGCAACGGATTGATAGGCTTCATCTCCCGGTTTGATCTGCCAGGTACCAAATCCTATCTTAGGAATTTCTACTCCATTATTCAATAAATATGTCTTTTGATACTCTTTCATAATCTATTCCTTCTTTCTCTTTATATTATACACCATAATCATACCATAAATTGACCTTGGTTTATATTCAGATGCATATTAGATATTTTGTAAAACAAATACATGATATGCAATAGGAGAAGAAAATGATTTTTATATTTGAAATTGTGAATGAAAATTCATGTAAAATGTGATGATTTCGAAACCGTTTTAGATACATTTCTGAGTTTTTTGTGAAAAAATTGAAATTTGTGAATAAAAGTACTTGACAAAGTTTTTCTTGTCATTTATAATATGTCATGTTAAAAGCAAAACTAGCGAAAGTTAGTGACGCAAAGCTATAGGGCCTTCGAAAGATGGTAGCCAGTTGCCGTTATCTTTATTAAGATGAGGGCATTTTTTTTATCCTTATCGCTGAAAATAAAGTCCATTAAAGCAAATTTACTTTTTATGAAAATCGCATAATTAAAAGTTAAGCAAAAGCCAAAATCGGAGTGATCCGATGACGGAAAACTACAGGGTCTCAAGTAGACAGCCAGTTGCCTTCATCGTTTGTTCTTTTTGGCTTTTTATTTTCGAAAAATTCTAAAAAAAAACTAAAAAAATTAAAAGAAAGATTATTTGGAGGAAAAGATTATGTTAAAGAAAATTTTTGCAGTATTATTGGTAGCTATTTTGTTAGGTGGTTCAGCGTTTGCTTATTCTTATTGGGATAACTTGGAAAAAACTCAATCAGAAACTATTACCATCGGTGAAGGTAAATCCGTTACAGTTTCAGCGAATGCAAGTGCACAAGCTGGTAAAGTGTTAGTTCCTGCTGGCGTTGTTCTTGGAACAAACGATGTAGAATCTTATGTTTTAACTTATGATGTAGCATTGGACAACCAAGCTGCTTCTGATTTAGTACTTGGAGTAACTTCAAGCAACGTATTAATCGGTGGAGTTTCCACATATTCTAGTTTAGTAAATATCAACATTTCATTGGATCAAACAGCTCTTAACGCTGACTCAACAGTTGTTGTTACTGTTACTGTCACTTTGACAGAACCTGCAGATGAAGCTGCATACAACGCTGTTATCAACTCTGACATTACATTCGACTTAACTTTCACTGCTACTGTAGCTTAATCGACTAATCCTTTCCAAATAGGAGCACGATATGAAGAAGGAAAAGAACGTGTCCAAGAAAACTGAATCTAACACCAAAACTTCTTGGATACGTTTCTTCCTTTCAGTCGCAGTGCTTTTTGGAATCGGATATGTGATTTTCAATTATGTTCCATTTATTGCCAAGTACAATCATTATGTGATCGTCAGTGGTAGTATGGAGCCAGTCATTATGACATACGATGTAGTCATAATTGATACTTCAGTCAACGTGGATGACCTAAATCCCGATGACATCATCGCTTTCCATACAACAGTCGATGGTAACGAGATTATTGTAGTTCACTACATTTATTCAATTACTGAAGAAAATGGTGAAACAAAAATCTTGACCTATTCCGAAAAAACAACGTTAGACGAATGGGTATTATCCGGAGATGATGTGATCGGAATTTATAAGTACACAATTCCCAACATAGGTAGGATGGTTTTATTTCTCGAATCAACCATTGGAAAAATTGTTTTGGTTGCGGACTTATTAATCATCTATATCATTGTGGATGTCTTCTTTGATTCAGACAAAAAGAAAAAAGATTCAATAAAAGAAATAGAAGAAAGTTCTGAAAATAAGGAATAACTCTTCTATTTTCATAATTTATAACCTATTGCAGAAGGGAGTGAAATTGATGAAACGTACGATAATTAATAAGATTCTTATTGTATTATTGGCCTTTTTTACATTTCCTTTTGCAACAATCATTGGATATGGTTTCTGGGATGTGCAAGCATATTCTCAATCTGAAACTGTAACAAGTGGTTCTTGGACGTTCTATTATGTGAACTATGACTTTTCTGTTGATACGTTAACCACCATTCAAGCTGATGGCGCATTATCAACATCATTTTCACGGTGGACAACAGACAATGGTAGCCTAGAAAGTACTAGCAAGAGTGCTGCGGTATATTTTCCTTATACCACAACAGACTATATCGTGACTTCCACAGCTACTCTATCTGCAACATATACCGCTTATGGTATCTCTTTTGAAACTGTCCTTAGCAGTAATATTTCAAAGGATAACGGTTATTCACTTCGATTTGATCCATCTAGAAACGATGGAAGCATTTATGTTCTTGAAAGAACAAACGGACGAGATAGAAGCACTATTTGGCAGGTGACTAGTTCATCTTCTAGTGCTCTTCCTAGTTATTCTTCTAATCCTACTTGGTGGACATCAGAGCACACGATTTCCATTGAAGTTAGTTCTTTGACTTCAACAACGAAACAAGCGATTATTTCAATTGATGGTACCCAGATTGGAAGTTTTACATTCTCCGCCATGTCTGGAACAACCTATTATGCAGGATTATATGCGCCAAATTCAAACCTTTCTGCAAGTTCATTCAGCGTTGCATTGAATCAATAAATAATTACATTTTCTTTGATCTCATTCCTTAGGAGTGAGATTTTTTTTATGAATATATGCATATATCTTTCTTTTTTGTTTCATATTTGATATGATATAGGTATCAAAGACATTACCCGTACGGATTTCTCAATCCTGTATGAGTGATTGGTTTGATAAAGCTAAACCCGGAGCAATCCGGCGACAGAAAACTATAGGGTCCCTCGGGGATTGCCAGTTGCCTTGCTAACATTCATAGGAGATGATATCATCATGAGAAGGATTTTGGTGTCTTTTTTTGTTTTTTTAGGTGCCACGCTTTTTACCTTCTTCGGGTATCAATTGTGGCAAACACAAGCGAATCATGAGTTCTCCGATGTGATACAATTACATGAATCCTCCACGATTCAAATCGTATCCGCATCCAAAGGTGAACGACTTGTTCCAGAAGGTGTAGTACTTGCCGAAGGAGATGTTACTGAATTATACTACACTTATCTTGTCCACAATGAATCCGAAGATCATTTGGATATTTATGTTGCCGATGCCATGTTCACAAAGAACAACATCGACTATTTTGATGAGGATAATCTATTAGATTTTGCCATTTCGGTAAATCCTCTAGACGATACTCATACAACTGTCACGGTAATAGTTCGTTTGAATATGCCAAAAACACAGCAACAATATCAATTGATTCAAGGTAGTGAAGCTTCATTCCAACTTTACGTGGAACGTTCATAAGCACAATAAAAGCAACCAATTATGGTTGCTTTTTTTATGTACTATAGTGATTGTTCATTCCCAATATCTAAAATGATTTTCCATTGGGAATCTATCTTCTTCCAAATTGTTGTATATTTCCCTATTTCTCGGTGTAATTTCCCCTCATAAAAATAACTTCTCGTAAACTTTCCACTAGTGAAACCCATTTCTTGGTCTATGGAACATTCCACATGCAAAGGTTCCCACATAAATTCTAGTTCTTCTAGATGATATAATCCTTGGAGCCTTCGGATAATTTCTGTTTTACCAATAATATTCTCATTATGTCCATCTGTAATCATAATCGCAGCATTTGAAAGAGCGTCCTCCCATGCCTGGAGGCCTTCGGTCTGTGCTTGTTTGGAAAAATCGACATCTCTTTGAAATAATTCGGCTTCTATTTTTGTCATAAAATCCCCTCCTAAGTGTTTCTAACTGCTTCTAATCTTCCCTTTTGTATATACTAAATTCTCCTCCATAGTTTGGTGAATTAGAATTCCGTCTTTATTCTGTCTAACATTAAAAACCTGATATGCCATGAACCAATTCCTCTTTCTTTCATTGTACCACTTTTTCCAGATTCATAAGAAAATAAAAAAAATAACCCTTATCTAGGGTTATTTCACAAGGTGTTGTAAAGAATTTAAATATGTTTTTGCAAAACGATACTTCTTGTCATCTAAGAGTGTTGTTAGAAATACCTCAATTCTAGATAGTTTTCCATTTCTTAGTGACGGGTATTCTTCCAGCATTTTCAAGAAGACATAGAACCATAGTTGATAGTCTTCAAATCTTCCATAAGTCTTTAAACTTTTGTTCTTGATATTCCAAGGTTTTAATCCCGCATAATGAATCCCATAAAGAATGTCGATCATTGGATATCCATTAAAAGAGGAGTACTTCAAATCAATATTTGTCCATTTCCCACTCATTTTTAATGTGATATATTGCATTTCTGGCCATGAGTATCCGGCAATATCTTGACTGATGGAGGAATCATTCATATCATGAAGAATTGAGTTGTATAACTGCATTGTCGGTTGAAATAACATTAAGGACGCGTTGACACCCATATTTTCCGGATCAGTGGTAATACGATCCGTGATATCTTTCGGTATTTTTTTACCATGTGGAATATCATGATACACTTCATGCCATTTCCAGGTTCTATTTTGATATGCACTTTCTGGAATATAGTATGCACCATCTTGTGATTCCACACAATATTCTTTCTTTTCATTAATGATCCCAGCTGGAGCTTCTAATTCAAATAAAGTATCATAACCTTGGATTGGCAAAAGATCACAGTCAGCGATTATAATCTTGTCATACTGCTTTCCCAAATCTCCATCCTTACCTAAACGAAACGCATTAAATCTTGAAAATAGGAACGGACGATCTTGACGTTCTTGCCTTCGGTCGTGTTTTACATACAGCTCCTCTAGTATAACAACATCATCGTATAACGTCTTAAGACTGGCAATTGCTTTCTCCGAAATGTTGTCAGAAACAATACAAATCAAATCGTTGTGCGTCTCTTGTTTGCGTAAGGCATAAGCAAAAACCAATGCTCCTGGTAAATAGGAATCATTTCGGATAATGAATGTCACATAGGCATTTTTGCTCATGAGTTACCTCCTTTATGGTTGATTTATTCCTATTATACTACAGATTTGGCGAAAAAAAGAAAAGAGTTCAAACGAACTCTTTTTTGATAATCAATCTTCTTCTTTTTCTTCTGTTTGAGATTGTTCGGATGCTTTTTTTACCAAGGAGTGGAACATTTCCTTGAGTTTT
Source organism: Bacillota bacterium (assembly GCA_003245625.1). GTDB lineage: Bacteria > Bacillota_I > Bacilli_A > Izemoplasmatales > Hujiaoplasmataceae > 4572-104. The sequence continues at coordinate 8,321 of QKCT01000111.1, forward strand.
TCTTGACCAAGGAATGGATACAAATAATGTTCTTCCAAATTGGTAATGGATCCATCCATAACTGCAGTAAACACTTGATTCACTTTTTCTTTTGACAAGAATGGAATTGCGTACTTGAGATTTTCTCCATCGTTCTTTTCAATCAACATATCGATGACTTCATCGAGATCTTTGGCGGACAAGAATGGATATATGATTTTTAGGCTGATTCCTTGAACTTCTTTGTTAATGACTTTGATTGCTAATTCTTTTAGTTCATCCGATTCAATAAACGGTAGTATTTTCTTTAAATTACTCACTTATTTACCTCCTGTGTGTTTCTTTTTTTTCTAAATACATGATGACTCCAACCATGGTATTCAACCAGCAGTTCTCTAATGTCATCACTTCATATGTGTATTGCACTTCCCTTTTCGTCATGATATCACTCCTTTTTTTTGTTATTGAAGTTTACATGAATCATACCCTTCCCAAAATCCATACCAATCAATCTTCTTTCTTCTCTTGTCATTTGTTGGAAGATTGATGTCAAGTCAATATTTGTATCTCTTTTCTTTACGAGTCCCAATACATGAATGCGTTCCTCGGAAGATAAAAGATGCCAATACGCTTCGATTGGAATACTTAGATTTTCCAATACAATCATCTCGACCAATTGAAGTCGTTCCGCTGTGTTTAAAAGGTAAAAGATTTTATCGATCTCTTTTTCTAGATGGCCACGATTTATAAATTTACGTATGACAGAATCTCTCGGAAATATACGCAGTTGGGTTTCGTAATCATCATCTCGAATGTCCGAGTCATCCAAAAGATAATCAATGGAAACCTGGAAGAGTTTGGTAATCTCATAGAGGATTTCAATGGAAGGTATGCTTTTGCCGTTTTCCCATTTACTAACCGCTTGATGAGTTACATACAAACGATCTGCCAGCTCATTCTGCAGCATATTGTTCTGTTTTCGTAAATCTGCAATTTTATTGCCGATTTTCTCTAAGTTAAGCATCCAGTACCTCCTTCACACTTTCATTATAGTACCGTTTTAAATCCCATGCAAGCAACTTACAGTTGAATAAATCAATTCTTTTTAAAGCTATAAAAAAAGAACTGTTTTTAGTAAAAAAGAAAAAGGATTCATGGAATCCTTTATTCTGGTAGTTGTTCTGCAGTTTCAGTTATTTCGTCTTCAACAACTTCATTGTCTTCTGCTTCTTCTTGATAAGAGACTTCGGTTACGTTAACAAGAACTTTTTCTTCCTCATCATGAACAATTAAGTAGTCTGGAAGTTCTAGATCTTTTACGTGAATCGCTTGACCTACACCTAATGTAGAGATATCTAGATCAATATGTGCCAGTCCTTTTCCAACAGGGTACTCAACATCTACTGAATCCGAAATCACTTGAACGATGATACCTGGTTTTTCGATAGCTTCTTTACCGATGATATTCAAAGGTACATTGGCTTTTATAGTATCTCCTTCTTTGACTTTTTGCAATTTGACGTTTAGGGCATGTGTTCTCTTGATTGCGTCAAACTGTATGTCTTTGATATAAACCTGATGAGAGGTTCTGCCCAATGTTACTTTGAACGTTTTCGTGTATCCATATTCTTTTAGAAGAGAGTGAAGATCTCCCTCTTCAATCGAAATGGAGACAGGATTAATCGATTTCCCATAGAGTACGCCAGGTACTTTGTTCTCAGATCGGACAACTCTTAGTGGATCTTTACGTTTTTCAATTTTCATAGTCATATTCCTCCTTCAATTAAGATATATCTTATTATACCATATTTGAGTTGTTTTTTCTAACGGGAGGGCAGACTAGTCAAGGTTAAGAGATCCCTGCGAAGAAAAAAATGGATTGTTGTAATCCATTTTAATGTCTTGATGGTTGACTCGGAAAAATGCTTGAAGAACTCGAAGATCCAAGTGATGTTACGGTAGAACTCAAAGTAAATGTGATGTCGTCTAAACCTGTAATCGAAAGTGTATATTTGCTACCGACTTCTAAATCTGGAGTACTAATCACAATACTATTTGCAGTTTTTATTAGCGTCGCTTGAAATATTACATCTCCATTACTATCGGATAAAGTAACCGTCTTCCCAGCTGATAATGTAGAACTTGATGTGTAGATAATGGATGCTTGAGTAGAAGTTGTACTTGGTGCTTGAGCCATTTGAGATGAACCAGTACCATAAATGATTCCTCCACTTAATGTGTAAGTTCCATCATAATCAAACGCTGAATTATCATCCATTGGTCCATAGCAGTAAACAACTCCGTCTGTCATTATAATGGACCCATTAATATCGATGGAATCTCCACCTGATGTCACTTCAATGGTTCCGCCATTAATTGTCAACAATGTTTTGGAAGAGGAAGTGGAAGGGAAGAATGAAGTGCTTGAAGTGGCAGATGTGCCATTGATCCCATCATCCGTGGATGTAATAGAGATGGTGCCACCATTGATTTCAATTGTTTGACTTTCGATACCTTCATAACTCGTTTCGATATCGATTGAGCCACCATTAATCAAAATAGTTTCATCTGCATGAATTCCATCATCCTTGCTATAAATTGTAATGGTTCCGCCATCGATTTCAATGCCTTCATTTGCATTCATGCCATCATCTGTGGAGTTGATTTCGATTGTTCCACCGGTGATAAATATACTAGTATCGGTTCTTAAGCCTTTCCCGTCTGCATCAATGGTGATATCTCCATCGACAACAATAATATAGTTTACAGAGTCGAATCCATCTCCACCTGTGGTGAAATCAAATATTCCGGATTGTATGTAAATAAATCCTTTTTCTGTAGTCTCATCATTGGTTGCCTTAAGCGCATCTCCATCTGCATCGATTGTAATCGTTGCGTTATCAATCAACAACGAATCTCTACCTATAATGCCATCATCAACTGATGTGATATCCAATGTTACATCAATGATGATTAGATCATCTTTGGTCTGAATGGCATTATTATTGTTCGCATCGATTTCAATTGTTCCTGTTCCATTGATTGCTACATCAGCCACACTGTATATCACCGATGTATAATCAGCATATTCAGTAGAATAAGAACTGGAATCTGATAAGTAGTTCGTTGTCCCCGCAGGAGCCGATATTGTAATATCATCCGCGGATAAGATTAGGATTGCTCCATTTTCTGATGGATCAATTGTAACATTGTCCAACACCAATCGCACATCATCGTCTTCAGCAACATCAATTATAATTGTCTGAGTGATTGTTCCGGTAAGAACATAGGTGCCTTCTTCTGTAATCGTATAAGAAGTACTGGATCCATCAATCGTAGTATAGTCATCATCAGTATAATCTTCATAGTATGCTTTTTCAAAATTGATGTTTTCTGTTAAAGTATCATCTAGTGTAATCGTCTCTGATGAAGAACTCGTTGTCGTAGAGGTGAAGATATTGTTTGTAGCATCTGTCCCACAACTCATCAATGCAAAACCAAGGAAAAGGGTCAGAAGCAAAATAATTTTTTTCATATAAGCCTCCTATTCATGAACCAAGGATAAAGTGATGTCAAGATTACTATTGCGGATTCTTAAATCATTGATTAAATCTTGTGTATTTAAATCTGTATCAACAATAATATCGTAATAGAGTTGATATAGACTGCCAAGAGATGTTGTTTTCACTTTAGTTAACGAATATTTTACATTGTATTTAAGAAATACTTCTTCAAATTCCGTTTCATAATTCAAATCTTCAGGAATCGTAATTTTTAGTTGTTTTCCAACCTGTTTGTTTTCTCCATATTTCGTTTTCGAGATGACAAACATGATGATGCATAGTATAATCGTAAATAGGATAGCAAATAGATACTCGCCAATTCCAGCAGCTAATCCAGCTGCCATAGAAAATAGAACATAAGCGATATCTTTTGGTTCTGCAGGATCACTCCTAAAACGAATGATAGCGAATGCCCCTGCCAAACTGAATGCTCTAGCTACGTTGGATCCAATCAATAAAATAATGCTCGAAATGATTGCTGGCAAAAGGATCATAGTAAGCGAGAAATTGGAAGAGTATTTTCCTTGAGCACTCGTTTTCATATATGTTATACTGATAATGAAACCAGCAATAAATGAAATAAAAATCATTAGAAATGCATCGCCAAGCGATACATTTACTTCAACGGTTTCAAGTAGGGATTCAAGCCACATGATGGGTTACCTCCAGTTTCGTTAAGATAGTTATAGAATTCACTTCCGTATTTTGAAAAACTTGATGAGTAGGAATGGGTTTTGTTTAGGATTTCGTTTAGCCAATAAGGAAAATTCTGGTTGGTTTTGATTTCCATGACATAATATCCCGGTTCTAAGAGATGCTTTCCAAAAATGCCTTTTGCTAGATCGAGATCATATCTTCTGGTAATAATTTGACGATCGATTGTTATTCTTAAATCCGGTCGATCATTGCAATAATATGCTTCTCTTTCATAGGAAAGAAATAATGCTGGTCGTACTTGATACTTATTCAGGAAATATTCGATTTCTCTTAGTACTTGTAAATTATGATAGGATTGCAACTTTGGAAACATTCCATACAGAATGAAATCACTTGCTTCACGAACCGTAATTTGAGTTCTCCGTTTACTCACATATCCATTGATTTTCTTCTTTAATTCTAAGAAGACGAGGGAATCCTGATTGATTACGCCATACCCACGAAGTCGGAGTTTTTCCTTAAATGTTGGTTTGGAAACGGATTTCTTGATAATTAAGTTGTCCTCGGTATCATAATATATATTTGAGATCTGGTAGAATTCCTCATCTTGATAGGAATCTTTGATCATATGCTGTTGCATGCATAACTTGATATTTTCGTATGCTTCTTCTGTGAGTAAATATTTTTGTTCTACTCGATTAAATGCGGAATCGTACATAGGGATTACCTCCTGTTATGCCTCTATTGTAATCATATAACCTTAAACAAAACTTAATAAAAAGAATTTTAAGGTTGTTTTAAGCATACTCTGCCATAATAAACATGTAAGGAGGGGTAAGATGCGTATTCTAATTGTTGAAGATGAACGGCATCTCGCGGAAGCGATTGCCCATATACTAAAGGATAATAAATATACTGTCGACACCGTTCATGACGGGGAAGACGGTTATCACTATATTATGAGTAATATCTATGACATCGTCATTTTGGATGTCATGTTGCCACATATGAATGGGTTTGAAATATTAAAACGCATTCGTTCAGAAGGAAACAATGTGGTTATTCTAATGCTCACCGCAAGAGCTGAGATTGAAGATAAAGTAATCGGCTTGAATTTGGGAGCGGATGATTATTTACCAAAACCATTCAATACCAAAGAGTTGCTAGCTCGGATTAAGGCATTGGGTCGCAGAAACAAAAGCTATGAAACAGAAATCAAAGAATTTGGTGATCTTGTATTTAATAATTCTTCCTATCAAATTCATAAAAACGGAAAATCAGTGGATTTAACAAATTTAGAAGGACAGCTATTGGAACTCTTAATGTCTGGAAAAGACATTATTATTCCTAAGGAATCCATTATTGTTAAACTTTGGGGTTATGACTCCGATGCTGACGATAATAATGTTGAAGTGTACATTTCTTTTTTAAGAAAAAAACTCAAATATCTTGAGTCTCGCGTTATTATTAAAAACACTCGCAATGTCGGATATTCGCTAGGGGTGATTGGCGATGTTTAAGCAATTACGCCATCGAATGTTGATTTTAAATCTAGCAATGTTAACCGTGCTTTTAGCATCGGTTTTTGCTACTTTATACCTCTCAACAATTGATAATATCCACTCCCGAATTGACCGAGAACTCACCTTTATTCTCGATTCTGCAAATAACTCATTACCTAATCCAAACCCAATTGATGGAGATATCAATCCCGAAAGAACAGTCTCCTTTGTCATTATTACCGATACGGAAGGGAATATTGTTTCTACATCATCTCAGTTTAATGTCGATGATTCCGAATTTTTCACCGATGCTTTAGCTTTGGCTACTCATACAAAAGGGACCGTATCACTCGATGGTAATTACTGGGCTTATCAATCCAAACTAATCTCTGGTGGAGTTGCCTATGCATTTATCGATATCACTTCAGAACAGAGTGTTTTAAATGATTTAATTGTAACGTTCTTAATCATTTTTTCGATCAGTTTTGTGGTGATATACTTCATTAGTACTTTTATTACGAATAAATCCGTCTCTGCTATCAAAGATGCTTTTATCAAACAAAAACAATTCGTCTCAAATGCTTCCCACGAATTAAAAACACCACTGGCAATTATCAATACAAATGTTGATGTTCTATCGACAAAAATCAAGGACGAAGAAACCAATAAATGGTTGACCTATATTAAGTTCGAAACAGAACGCATGAATAAACTAACAAAAGATTTGTTATATTTGACCAAAGTCAGCGAACAAAAAGCAGTTGAAATCGTCAAAGAGAGACTAAATATCAGTGAAATAACGGAAAGTGTCATCTTAAGTTTTGAAGCTTCAGCATATGAAAAGAAGCTTAAACTAGAATACCATATTGAACCAGAAATCTTCACCGAATTTTCTCGCGATCAGTACATTCAGGTGATTCACATTCTAATGGATAATGCAATTAAGTACGCTCCAGAGGAAGGATGGATCAAAGTCCATGTTTCAGCAACTCATAATATGATAACTATTTCTGTAAAAAACAGTGGTGATGGTATCTCAAAAGATGATATCGAAAATATCTTTGACCGTTTCTACATGGGAGATAAATCCCGTTCCGCAAATCCTAACTCATATGGTCTTGGACTTTCGATAGCGAAATCCATCATAGATAATCATAATGGTAAAATTTATTGCGAAAGCGAAGTTGGTCACAATACAACATTCTTTATTAAACTAAAAATGAAGTCATTATAAAAAAAAGCTACCCGAAGGTAGCTTTTTTTATAGTAATTGTTCAATATGTTCTTTGATGGAAGCAGGTGTATCTTTGGATACAAAACGATTGACAATTGTACCATCTCGATCCACAAGGAATTTTTCAAAATTCCATTTAATGCTTTTCCCAGTCAAAACCGGAGCATTTTGAATTAAGTAGTGATAAAGTTCACTTTGACCTTTTCCTCGTACACTCAATTTCGCATACATCGGGAATGTCACTCCATAATTCACTTGACAGAAAGATAGAATTTCTTCATTTGTTCCCGGATCTTGTTTCAAGAATTGATTGCAAGGAAATCCCAAGACGACAAAGTCTTTCTCTCGATAAGATTGATAGAGATCTTCTAATCCTGCAAACTGAGGAGTGTATCCACACTTACTAGCTGTATTGACAATCAATAGAACTTTTCCTTTATATTCTTCCAACGTCACTTCAGAACCGTCCATTTTTTGGACTTTGATATCATAAAGATTCATATGTATCACCTCTATCATTATTATATCACGAAAAAAAAGAAGGTCGTTTTGATATGCCTGAAAAAATAAATTCTAAAGAATCCATTTCCAAAGAACGAAACTCACAAAAGTCAACCAAATCAAAACAATCGGAATTGCATAATACCACCGATAAGGTTTGTTTTCGGACCAAATCAACTTCGCCTCTTCTTCGCTCTCTTCCCAAATGTCCTTGGGAATTAGTTTGATACAAACTGTAATCAAAAGCGGTAATAAAATCAAATCATCTAAATATCCCAAAATAGGAATAAAATCAGGGATTAAGTCAATCGGACTAAGAGCGTATGCGATGGTGAAAAACCCAATCGCTTTTGCATACCAAGGAGTATTTGGATGTTTCATGGCAATCGCTACTTGCGCACTTTTGTTCGTGATTTGTTTCATTCGCTGTTTCAAAGATGGTTTTTCATTTTCCACGATGATACCTCATTATAATTCTACTATACTCGATATTCCCTAATCTGACAACAAAAAAAGAACAGTCGAAAGCAATCAACTGTTCTATTTTTTTAATTTAAAGTTCTTTTACGTGTTGGTTTCAATGCCAAGTCTGGATTGTTGAAGCGGATTGCTTCGCGAATCTCTTTGACATATTCGCTTTGTTCCTTCTTCTTTGCATTCGTATAGAGATAATCATCGATTGCTACTGCTGCACGATGTCCATCCGAAACTGCCGTGATGATATCTGGTCCACGGAAGATGTCTCCACCGACGAATAACCAGTCAAGTCCTTCAACTTGTCCATCTTTATTGGCTTTTACTTTGCCACGTTCAATGGTAACTTTGTCTTTCAGACTTTCAGGAATAAACGTATAATCCGGTGCTTGACCAACGGAGAAGAATACTTGTTCTCCTTCTAATAATGTTTCTTGTTCGGAATCAAAAGTTGGATTGAATCGTCCTTCTTCATCGAATACTCTTGTACACTTCCAAACACGAAGACCTTTGATTTTACCGTTCTTAACAACGATTTCTTGTGGTCCATTTCCTAAGAAGAATTGAATTCCTTCTTCTTTTCCTTCAATGTACTCATCATCACTACCAGGTAGGATATCCAATGTTTCCAATGAAGTTAATTTCACATCTGCTTTTCCATATTTTTCCAATTGGATACGGATGCAATTTCTAGCAACGTCAAATGCAACGTCTCCACCACCGACGACCACAACTGATTTCTTCACATTGATTTCATCGAGTTTGATTGCGCCACGTGCAAAATCTCTTGTAATTGGCAAGAAATCCATTGCGCCCATCACATCTGGATGATCTGACCCAGGAATGTTAAGTTTACGGGCAGCGAAGAATCCGGTTCCTAGGAATACGGCGTCGTATTTCTTTTCCAACTCTTCTAATGTGATATCTGTACCTACTCTAGTATTGGTGTGGATATTCACTCCAATTTTTTTAATAAAATTGATGTCTTTTTCTACTGCATAATCTGGAATACGATATTGTGGTGCACCATAACTCATGACTCCACCAGGTCGATTCTTTTCTTCAAAAACATCTACATGATACCCTAAGCCTCTTAGGTAGTAAGCTGTACTTAAACTTGCAGGACCACTTCCCGCGATTGCAACTTTCGCTTCAATCACTTCTGAAACTGGCTCATTAAAGATTTTTTCGTACATTTCATCCGGGGCACTGTCGATGATATAACGTTTCAACCAACGGATTGCGATTGCTTCGCCACGTTGTGCAATCGCACAAGAGGTTTCGCAATTGTGAGTACATACACGACCACAAACTCCCGGTAACGGATTGGTTTCATAAATTTGTTTCAATCCACCTTCAATATCATCTTCCCATATTGCTTTGATGTATTGAGGAATATGCATTTGAACTGGACATGATGCGGTACATACACCGCATTCGACACATCGAGCAGCTTCTTGTTTAGCAAATTCTTTGGAATATCCACGAACGACTTCGATGTAAGATTTGATTCTTTCTTCAGGTTCGATATGTTCCATCTCAACTCGTTTAAGGTCGAGCAAATCCGTCACTTCTGTTTTTTGATAACCAAGTTCTACTTCTTGATCTTGCCACGTTTCTGTTGGCATCAATTTGAAAGAATCTGGATTGGAATCAGCAAATACATATTCTTTCGTCATACTTAAAGATCCAGTCGTACAAGTATCAACACAAAGAGCACAGAAGCAGCAACGGCCATAATCGATGACAGGACGCTGTTGCAATTCTCCCGCTACTCGAGGAAGGTCATGACGAGGAACCATTTCGATTGCTGCAGTTGGGCAGATTTCGCCACAGGTACCGCAACCAATACATTTTTCCCAGTCATTAACATGGAATCCACGAATGTTATCTGGTGCTGTTCTTGGAACTGAGTTTTTGATTTTATTTTTGCGGAATGGGTTATTCTTGTTTAAATATTCCGCATTTTTTTCAGTAAAAATCGTATCTAAAGGATGAGATACCGGTTTTCTAAATAAGTATTTTAGGTGTCTCAATGGTTTGAAAATACTTGGTTTTGGATATTTTTTCTTCTCTTCCATGATGTCCTCCTATCGATCGATTTCCGGGGAACAAATCCCCATAGTATCTACCCAAAGGGCAGCGTCATCAATGCGAGTACCAGGAAGATATTTCTCGATTCCCAGTAAACCTTGCGGATAACTTGCGCCGCGTACTCCAACACGCCATGGACTTGTTCCTCCGTTAGATACCATATAGTATCCGAATTCTCCTCGACTGGATTCGATCGGAGCGTAAGCGTATCCCTTAGGAACGGTCCAACGCATGGATTGTCCACGATCTGGTTTAACACGAACTGGACCTTCCGGCATTTTTGCTAAGCATTGACGGATAATAATAATTGATTGTTGAATCTCTTTGATTTTAATATCAAGTCTAGCTCTTGCATCGCTGTAATCGGATACAGGTACTTCAAACTCCACTTGATCGTATCTTGCGTAAGGTACTACTTTTCTGACATCATATGGTTTATTGACAGCGGAACGCATACCGATACCTGTTACACCTAATTCCCATACGACTTCTTCCGGTAACATAATCGTATCTTTGATTCTTTTTACGATAGAAGCATTATCGATACCCAAATCTCGATATTCGACCAATCTTCTCTCTAAATCATCGATAAAGACATTGATATCTTCTTCAATCCCATCCGGTAAATCTTGCCGTACACCACCGATAACGATATATTGGTGATATACACGAGCACCAGTAATTTTTTCAAAGATATCTAAGATTAAGTTACGATCAACATGAGCGTGATACATTAAAGTATAGTTACCGGTTGGTCCACCTAGACCTCCGTATGCCATCAAATGTGCTGAAATTCTTGCGAGTTCCAAAATAATCATACGTATCCAATGTGCGCGTTCCGGAACTTCAAGTTTCAAGATTTTTTCCGCTGCAGTTGCAAAAGACATTTCGTTAATGTCTGGTTCTGGAACACAAACACGTGGGATCAATGAAATATTATTTACCCATAGTTTTCGTTCCATTTGTTTTTCAAATCCACGATGTAACATACCCGGTAATAAGTAGGAACGTTTAATAATGTCGCCATCAACGAACATATGAACAGAGGCATTCCCATGCATACCAGGATGCTGAGGCCCTAAGAACAATTTCATTTCTTTCATTGTTTCTTACCTCCTGTTCTCAAACGCTCTGCTCTAGCTTTACGTTCTGCTCTTTTTTCTAAACTATGATTCTTTTCATCTGTTACAGAATAATCTTGTGGATACTCTCTAGATGGGAATTTACGATCACTATATGCGCTTGGATCGAAATCCTTACGTAGAGGTGGAATATCATCCCAACCTTCCAAAATCAATTGTTTTTCATAGTCTGGATTTCCTGGGAATGCGATTCCAAAAAATTCATGCGCTTCGCGTTCGTAATATTTCGCTCCTGGGAAGATCGGAAGAATCGAATCAATACTAGGGTTTTCTCGATCAATCTTCGTTCGAATTTGAACATATACTGGTTTATCCCAGTTAAAGAGGATGTATACCACTTCAAATTTGTTTTCATCCGGCCAGTCTACTGCACTTAAATAAGACAATTGTTTCCAACCGGCAGATTTTAATACAGACAAAACATGATGAATGTCACAGGTATTGACTTCGAAAGCAAGTTGTTGAACATCGATATTTTCTTCTTTGAGGATCGTTGTCGTTTTCGATACTAATTCTTTGACTAATTCTAAATTATTGATGGAATTCGTCATGAACGATCACCTCCCCGAGAGAATTCTTTTGGTTTTCTTTATACCACTCAAAATGGTCATGATATCTTTTCCAACCATTCATGGTTTTCTGTTTGATTCCTTCCATTAAATCAACGAATCCATTTAGTACAGATTCCGGATTTGGCATGCATCCAGCCACATAAACATCGACTGGAATGTATTGATCTAATTGATTGATAACAGCGTGTGAATCATGATAGATTCCTCCGTTGATAGGGCAAGAACCTAAAGCAACCACGTATTTTGGTTCACTCATCTGTTCATAAGTATAAATCAGACGACGTAATGTTTTCAATGACAGATATCCTGAAACCAATAGGATATCCGCTTGTCTTGGAGTAGCCATTGGCCCCATTCCAAGACGTTCCATATCATAAGCAGAGGTCATGGATGGTGGAAGTTCGACTGCACAGCAACCGGTACAGTACATCAAAAGCCATAATGAGTTTCTCCGGAAATAATCTCCTACTTCCCACCACTTGCGATCGATTTCTGCTTTTGTCATTTTATTCTTTGGTGTAAATTTTGTGCTTAACATATTAAATCACCCATCCAAAATAGATTACGATCACTGCTTGGGTAACCGCCATTAATAGTGGCCATTTGTAGAAGAAAGTGACCACTTGATCGATTTTGAATCGACCATTGACATTCGAGATCAGGTTTGCGAATGTGTACACCGCGAAGTATTTGATCAAGAACTCAAAGATATTTGTCGCTCCTCCCAAGAAGAGATGAACGAATAAACTCACTTCAATGAATACAGAGATTTCGTGTAGGATGAACAACATACCTAGTTGTTTTCCACCATATTCCACCATCGGTCCAGAAGCAATTTCCGCTGGAGCGATATAGGTTTCAAATGGTTTCTTACCTAACATACCCATCAAAGAAATAAAGCCTACGATACCGCCAAGAGGCATCGCGATGATAAACCAATTGTTTCCTGCCATTTGTTGGTATTCCATAATACCGGTCAAAGAACTTTGGTTTGTCAGATTGATAATCGTCAATACAACGATTAAGAATGGAACTTCATATGCCAACATTGTCGTTAAGGCTCTCATGACTCCTATGCTTGCCCAAGGGTTCCCAGAACCACTCGCGCTCATTGCCATACCAAGCATACCGACTGCCAATAAATAGACGAAGATAAAGAAGTTATCGTAGTTCACGCCATTATTGGAGAAGGCAAGAATTTGATTTGTTAAAGGCATAAACATTGCAGTACCGATGATTCCACCCAAAGCCATGATGACTCCAAAGTCAAAGATCCAACCATGACTTACAGCGCGTTTACTAAGCAATTTGAAGATATCGATGAATTCTTGGTACCATCTTGGTCCATGACGTTTTTGCATGCGTCCAACGATTTTACGGTTGATTCCACCAATTGAAGTTTGTAATACGAAACCAAATAGTGCAATACCGACACCGATTAAGAAATTAACGATTGTCATAGGATTTCACCTCCCAAAACGAAGAGGAGTATGGCGATGATCCAGAACACAGTGGTTGCCATGTTCTTAGACATGAACAGATATTTCGCCAAACGTCCCAGCTCTTTGACTTTCTCAGCCAAAGCTGTATAGAATTTCGTCATCCAATTACTCTGTTTTTCATAAAGACGTTCCAATGGAGCGTAAAAATCAACGGAGTAATGTAATAGATGTTCATCGTGAACGAAGTTCGCAGCTGTATAAGTATCCATCAAATCGACTTTTCTGGATTTCTTTAGAAGGATGAATATTACAAATGCGATTGCTACTCCTATTGCGAATACCAAGGAAATCAATGCTGGATTCAAGATTCCATTGGAACCATTGATTGCATATGTTGAAACAGTAATTCCGGTATAACCTAATTCCCCAATGATGTTATTGATATACTGTAAGATTCCAGCAGGGAATACACCAGTATAAACATTGAGACCCATAATGATAAATGTAGGAATCAACATCATAATCGGTGCTTCTTTTACACCTTTATATTCTGTGAATTCTTGTCCTAAGAACAACGCTGCCAAAGGACGGAATACATATAGGAATGATCCAACACTACCGAAGAATACTGCGATACCAACAAAAACCATACCCTTGTTGATTACTGCTTGGAAAATCAACCACTTAGAAATGAATCCACCCATAGGAGGAATTCCCGCCATGGAGATAATCGCAATTAAGTAAGCCAAATAAGTAATTGGCATTTTATGAATCATACCACCAAGTTCTTTCATCTTGGTTGTTCCTGTTACTCTCGCTACTGCAGCAATTGCCATGAAAGCTCCAGCACTAGCTAAAGCATGTGCTAAGATGTGATAGAATCCACCGGCAAAAGCTAAGCCGTTCATAACACTGAATGCTACGATAATATAGCCACCATGACTCATGGAAGAATAAGCCAATAATTTCTTAGCGTCATCTTCTTTGATTGCCATTAATGTACCAAAAATAATCGAGGCACTACCAAGCAAAGCAACAACATATTGTCCGATCGGTAAATCCATTGCAGTAAACATTCCGGTTGCTGGAACAATCCGAATCAAAGCTAATACCGCAATAAATGCTCCAAGTTTAACCAAAGCCCCTGATAGGACTGGAGAAAATGGATGTGGTGCATTACCATGAGCAATCGGTAACCAAATATGCAATGGGAAGGATCCCAATTTTGCAAATGCTGCAATTAGGAATAACACGAATACGAAGATCGCATTGGTGCCACTTAACGCTGCTAATCCGGTTGCGATATCGAAACTATTCCCATTATTTTGGAAAATGATAAAGATACCAAGAAGCATTGCAACACTACCCGCAACACTGAATCCAAAATAAGATACCGCTGCTTCTCTACTCTTTCCTTGAGGAATCAAGAACATGGTTGTCCAAATAATTAATTCAAAGAAGAAGAATAGATTCAAGAAACTATCGGTAAAGAAAGCACCTAATATTCCCGCTAAACTCAACAAGAATAATAAGTTATAAGAATCTTTGTATTTATATTCGTTTAGATAATAAGGATGGAAGAAACTCACCATCAAATACACAAATACGATAATAATCGCAAAGTAGAATCCGAGATAAGTTTGAGTGAAACTAATCCCTGGTAAATAGTTAACAGTTTCATCTAGATTCAGATTAAACCCATAAGCTGCCAGGGAAACAAATACGAACATCACCGAGAAGATGGTAAATACAGATCCCAAGAAAGTATTCCATTTTGTTAGCAAATATGAGATCAGCCCCGTTCCGACAAGGAACAGAATCAATAATTCAATACTACCCATTATTGACCACCTCCGATACAGTATCAATCGTATTGTCTAAATTGTTTAGTGGAGTGGAATACGTTCCAAATACAAGCAAAGCTAAAGCAATCAATACGAATACTGCCTTGAATGAAACGTTATATTTCACATTCACTTCATTTTCGCCCTTATACCAAAGTTTAACAATTAAGCGAACAAAATAAATGCCTTCCACCACTGATGCGATTAAGATAACAGCGATCAATAGAATTTGGCTTCCTTGAGCTAATTGAGTAAGGAAATTTAACTTGATTACAAAACCTGCAAGTAGAGGCAATCCCATAACACTCAACGCTACCAATGTGAACGCTAATCCAACCAATTTGTTATTTACAAACAAGCCACGAAGTTGATCTGTTTCATCTGATCCC
>QKCT01000110.1 GCA_003245625.1 Bacillota bacterium
CTTTTATTAATCTCATCCAGTACAACTTCTTCTGTTAATTCAGAATCCAAATACCAACCATCAAATGCATACCCTTCTTTCGTTGGTTCAGGTAATGAATTTGGAATATCATCAGATTCGAAAACAACTGATTCTACTTCTATCCCTCCATTCGATTCAAATTGAATCTGAACTTCATTGGTACAAGCCACCAAAAACGTCAATAGAAAAAACAATAAAATACCATAAGCCTTTTTCATAACTCTCCCCCGTTGTATCATGATTATTGCGTCGTCCTCAATTCTTTTTTCATGCGAATCGCAGTTTGATCATAAATGATTTTCTTTTTATTGTCGAATACAAATCCTTGTGATTCATAAAATGCTATGGAAGCTTTATTGGATTCTAAAACCCATAGAATAATGACTGGATACTCTTTCAATTTTTCAATACATCTCTCCAGTAGTTTCTTTCCAATTCCTTTTCTATGAAAATCCTTAAGAACATAGATGGCAACGACTTCTCCAGCATCCGGTTCATCTTCATCTCTAGATTTCATGAAACAAGAAAAACCAACAATTCGCTCATCCATTTGTGCAACAAAAGTATTCTCTGGGTGTTCTCTTGCCAATAGAATACTTCGCTCGAGTGATAGATTTTCAATGACTCGATCAGGAAAAAGTCCAGTGTAAGTTTCAATCCACGATTGATAGTGGACATATCCTTTTCCTTGTGCATCTTTGCTTGTTGCTTCACGAATGAGAAGTACGCTAGCTTTATTCATTGTTTTTAACTCCTGTTTGGATTCATTATAACACAAATATTTCGTAAGAAAAGTAACTTCTCAATATAATTTATTCTAGGCGGAATATTCTTTTAAAACTGTTTTCTTTTTTCTATTTCTTTCATTTTGCAGATTATGATATAATATTTTACAATTCTTTTGAATGGAGTAGAAAATGCCTGACTATATCATATATATTATCGGCGGTTTGTTTGCGGGTATTGCAACTGGATTGATTGGATTAAGTGCTGCAACAATTATTGCACCGCTTTTCGCTACTGTACTTGGAATGGATCCCTATATTGCAATTGGGATCGCTCTTGCAAGTGATGTTTTTGCAAGTGCTTTAAGTTCTGTCCATTATATTAAGAATAAAAACATCCATCTTAAGAGTGCGATTATCATGGCAGTCACTGTGGTGATTTTCACCATAGGTGCAAGTTATTTTTCCAAGGATACAAACCCTCAAAATCACGGGATTATCATCAATGTTTTTGTGGCTGTTTTGGGACTTCGATTTTTAGTTTATCCTTTGAAAGAAAATGATAATGCGAGGATTTTCCAGTTTACAAAAAGCAAATTCATTGCCTCTTTGTTTTGGGGAGCTATCATCGGAATTACAAGTGGTTACCTTGGTGCTGGAGGCGGTCTTAGTATGTTGGCGCTTTTAACAATGGTATTGGGGTATGATCTTAAATCAGCGGTTGGAACCAGTGTATTCATTATGACTTTTACTGCTTTTGTCGGAGCTACGACTCATATCGCTCTAGAAGGGACTATTTGGATAGCACTGGCAGTTACAAGTATTGCAGCTATGGTAGGAGCGAATTTATCTGCAAAGTATGCCAACAAGATAAATCAAAGGACACTGAATTATGTCATTGGTAGTATGCTATTTGTTTTTGGTGTTACCTTAAGTTTGATTTATATCTTTTAGTATAATCACTAAAATAAAAAGCCAATTTGGCTTTTTTTTCATTTATTATACTTTTGAATCAATGCACAAATCTCATCTTTAAGAATCTTCGTTTCGGATTCAAGTTGTTCAGAGGATAATCGATATCGCTCATCAAACATCTCCTCTAGAGGAATCCACCAAACAGGACCTCTTCCTGTTTTACTATAACCCTCAAGATCTCCTTCATAACGCGGAAATAAATGCCAATGAAGGTGTGCATCTCCATTTCCTAATAATTCATAATTCATTTTATTAGGGTGATAAACATTCGCAACTGCTTCAGCAACCAAGGACATTTCTTCTAAAAAACGAATTTTAAAATCTTGAGCTAGGTAATGTAACTCTGATTTATGTTCTTTACAAAGAAACAGAGTATATCCTTTGAATCTTTGATAATCTCCTAATACAACGAATCCTGTATTTAGTTCTATCACAAAATAGGGATTCTTCCCATCTTTAATCCATTGTATTCTCTCACATATCAGACAAGCCATAATTTCTCTCCAAATGATTGTTTTTTCTAACTATCTATTCTACCATAGTGTGACTATTATTACAGCCCTTGACTAAAAACTTCATGATGGAAAACAAAAAGCACCAAGGAGGGAACCCGAGGTGCTTTTTGCATCATTTTATGATAATGTGGAGTGGGTCAAAATTATCCTCTTAAAACTTTGGTTTTGATCCAAACTGCGAATACTTCTGAAATGTATCCGAATAGTAATCCAAGTAACAAACCGATGACTGCTGGGAATAAAGTTGCTCCTGCTACACCAGCGCCTAAAGCGAAGAATGTTGAACATCCAATGAAAGCTCCAGGAATAAATGAGAACCATTTAAGGTGTGCTTGGAAACACATCATACCTGCACCTACTGCAACTGCTAAGAAAGCACCGAATAGGTTGAAGTTAAGAACTTGCCAAATTAATACGATTATAACACCCCATAAAACACCGCTTAAATTTGCCGGAATTCCTTTTTTGAGGCCGTCTTTTCCAGCCCCACCTGCATAAAATGTAGCCCATCCGAGGAATCCAGCAACTACTGTACCAGTTAAATCGAATGAAATACCAGATCTAGCGTATAGTTCATATAAGAAGTTGAACAATCCCGCTAATAAGAAAATGCTAATTGATACTGCAACTAAGAACTTATCTAGTTTCATTTGGTTTAAGTCTCCTTATTATATTTTGAGTTCTTTAAAATGTTTTACTTGATCAGTGATTGCGATTTCTGTTGGTAGACGCTCGATGCTAGAAGCTCCGAAGAAACCAACAACGCCTTGAGTACGTTCTAATACATATTTTGCATCTTGTGGTTCTGCAACAGGTCCACCATGAACGATTACAAGAATTTCAGGGTTAATTTTAACTGCTGCATCATGAATTGCTTGTGTTAATACAACACAATCATCCAATGTTTTTGCAGTATGTGCACCAATAGATCCTTTTGTTGTAAGACCCATGTGAGCAACCAATACGTCTGCACCGGCTTTTGCCATTTTTACTGCATCTTCTTCGCTGAAGACATAAGGAGTGGTTACCATTCCTTGTTCGTGAGCTTCACGAATCATGTCAACTTCGAGATCATATCCCATACCTGTTTCTTCTAGGTTTTGACGGAAGTTTCCATCAATTAACCCTACCGTAGGGAAGTTTTGAACGCCGCTAAAGCCAACGTTCTTTAAATCGCGAATGAAATACTTCATATCGCGGAATGGATCTGTACCGCAAACCCCTGCCAATACAGGTGTGTTCTTAGCGATTGGCAATACTTCTTTTGCCATGTCCATTACGATTGCGTTTGCATCTCCATAAGGTAGTAATCCAGCTAAAGATCCTCTACCAGCCATACGATAACGCCCGGAGTTATAGATAATAATCATATCTACTTCGCCTTTTTGAGCGCACTTTGCGGAGATACCAGTACCAGCACCGGCACCGACTAACGCTCTACCATTGTTGATTTGGCCGTGTAAACGAGCCAATACTTCTTCTCTAGTAAATGCCATTGTAATTTCCTCCTTATTTCATTAATTCAATTAATTTTTTAGCCATTGCCAAAGCAAATTCTTCGTCATTGATGTGATTATCCATCTCCACCAATTCCACTTTGGATTGGTCGATGTTTTCTCTTAAAGCTTGGAATAATGCTTTGTCTTCTTCTTTGCCTTCAAAAGGCATATTGTCGGCATCAATCATCGAAACACCTTTTAGTGGAATGAAGAAAGCAGCGTTTCCTGTCGATTGTGATACTTTCTTACCGATGATTTCACCAAGTTTTGCATTTTCTTCTACAGTCGTTCTCATTAAGGTAACTGTTGAATTGTGTTCATAGAAGTTTCTACCTTCAAATTTACTTGGAACCGTGCTAACCGGTCCGAAGTTGACCATATCCAATGCACCAACACTGACCACTTGTGGAATACCATTAAGCGCTGCCGCATTTAAACGATCCGGACCTGCGTTTAATACTCCACCAACCAATTCGTCACACCATTCTGTTGTTGTGATATCCAAAATACCTGAGAAGTATCCGGATTCTGTTAAAGCTTCCATGGATTTTCCACCAGAACCTGTTGCATGGAATACGACAACTTCATACCCTTGTTTTTCTAAGTATTCACGAGCCATCGTCACACAAGGGGTTGTTACACCAAACATCGTTGCGCCAATCAATGGTTTTGGTGATTTCTCAATCGGTTGTTTGTTTTTGACGATTCCTGCAATTGCCAATGAAGCATTTGTTAATACCTCTTTTAGCACATTGTTCAAACCGGCAACATCAACAATTGAATACATCATCATAACATCTTTAACACCAACATAAGGTGAAACATCACCAGCGGCCATAGTGGATACCAAAATCTTTGGCAATCCAACTGGCAAAACTTTGATGACTTCTGCGGCAATCGATGATCCACCAGAACCACCCATAGAGATAAATCCACCAACCAAGTCATTGTCGACTAGGTCTTTTACGACTGCAGCAGCACCTTTTGCCATTGCTTTTACGTTGGTTCCTCTGTCATTCTTTGCACGCAAGTCAACGATATCATATCCGGCAGCTAAAGCGACTTTTTCATTGGAGTAATCTGGAGCTAACGCAGGTTCGAAAATGCCGGCGTCTACAACGATTGTTCCAACACCTTGAGACTCGATTGTATCTTTAATGAAACCAAACTCGTTCCCTTTGGTATCAAGTGTCCCAACAATAACAACTTTTTTCACGAATCAAAACCTCCTTATTCAATTTGTAATCTACCTCTAGTATACCCTCGAAATACGAGGTGTCAATATGAAAAAACTTTCCCATTTTTTCCCATTTTTTCTCGTTTTTATCACATTTTTGATGATTGCGCTTTCATAAATCACCATATTCCGTGGAATTGAAAAAGAAATGTGGGAAATATCGTTCCCACATTTCTCAAAAATGCTCACAATTATTTTTTTGAAATTCCGTATTTTTTTAATTTATTGTAAAGTGTTCGTCTTGTTATATTTAGTTTTTCTGCAACTTTGGTTTGATTCCAGTTATTTTTTAGCAATTCCGACATAATCAATTCTTTTTCTATCAGCATCGAGGAATTCTTGATGTAATTTACGGAATCATCCAGTTTGATATAATCTCCAAAAGAACCCGGTAAACAAGTTAGATCGATTTGATTTTGTTCGCAAAGAATGACACCACGTTCCAACACATTCTTTAGTTCTCGGACATTCCCTGGCCATTCGTACCCCATAAAGGCATTCATAACAGTATCAGCGATATCAACCTGTACATGATGGCGATCATTGATTTGTTCTAAGAAAGCATTGACATAAATCGGGATATCTTCTTTATGCGCTCTCAATGGAGGAAGTTTTCGATTTAACACGGTTAATAAATAATATAGATCCTCTCGAAATCTACCTTCCATCATTTCTTGTTTTAAATCCCTGCTCGTTGTAGAAACCACTCGAACATCGAGTTTAATGGTTTCCGAACCTCCAACGCGTTCAAACTCTCCATCTTGTATCACACGAAGCAACTTCGCTTGAACATCCAAATCAAGTTCAGATACATTGTCCAAAAATAGCGTTCCATGATTGGCGGATTCAATGCGTCCAATATGTTTTGTTTCCGCTCCTGAAAAGGCGCCCTTTTCATGGCCAAATAACTCGGTTTCAATCATTGCTCGTGGAATGGAAGCACAATTGACTTTCTTTAAAGGATATGCAGCTCGATCGCTATCATAGTGAATCGCTCTTACAACCAAATCCTTTCCCGTTCCACTTTCTCCTTCCACTAGGATATTCGCTTCATGATTGGAAACTTTTTTAATCCAAGAAACTAATTCTTGAATTTCTTGGCTTTCTCCCAGTACCGATTTAATTCCTTCTCTTTTTTTAAGGAGTTTCTTTAAATTCTCATTCTCCATCTCCAATAAGGAAACGCGATTCATATTCTTAAATAACTCTGTCGCACTCTTCATGCTGCCTTGAACAGGAATTGTATCAAATACCGATCCACCAAAATACCCGACGATGTCGGTCTCTTGATAGAAGCGTTTAATCACTTTACGGTTTTGCACGATGGCACCACCATAAATCATGGTGATGATATCTGGTTTGATTTTTTTGACTTCTGCGAATACACTGTTGGTTCGATGTATTAGATTATCAACGTACTTCTCTATTTCTGATTCCGGTGGTCTCGTAATGTATGTCCATCCAAAATGCAAGCACAACACATCGACTCCTACTTTTGCCATTTGTATTGCTTCATCCATTGATACTGCAAAAGCGACTGTAAACAAGTCTTTCTCTTTTGCCGCTTTCATTAGATTCACTTCGTGAATATAGCCATTATTGCTTTCTTCCAACGCTTCTCTAAATTGCCCATCGATCAAACTAACTGTCGGAAAATTGTTAATTCCATCGAATCCACTAGACATAATTTTATCGATGAACTCATTGAAGTCTAAAGATGGATCCTGAGCTAACGCACCAAAAATCACGGGTATATCTTTTACTCTTGGTATGACTTCTGTTGTACCAAAATCGTAGACCAAATCATTACAATTAATGTATGGCATTAAAGAAGCTGTAGATTCCACACCACACATCCGAAAACGTCCAGCGTTCAGTGTAGCAACTAAATCCGCACCACCAGCCATTGCTTGTTTTGCACTTCTCCCATTTCCAATAGAAACACCGATAATCGGATCCTTTTTACCAATCGATTCTCGGAGTTTACTCAAGATTTCTGACCTATCCATAAGTCACCTCTTACTTTATATTCCCACTTTTTCCCAATGACCATATTAGCATACTCAAAGCAGAATAGAAATAGAAAACCGCTAAAAAAACGAACCATATAGATGAAAGCACAGAATGATTATTATTCTCATTTGTTTTCACTAGAAGCAGATACAAAAAAATCCACAAAGTGGATTGTTTTAAAAATAGAATGGTTTCAAGTGCTTCATAAGAAAATCTAAATCAAAGAAAGGCTCATATTTTATAATCGCATCGCGGTAGTGACTAAAGTATTGTTTCGCCCAATCGGCTTCGCTAAACTCAGGGCCAGCAACTTTCAAGGCAATGTATAATGTTGCCTCTCGAAGCCGAAGAAAACTCGGAAGATGCTTCCACTCTTCTTCTCCTAGATGATTTTCTTGAAAATACCCTTTCAGGAAAGGAATCAAAATTTTAATTGCACCTTCGTTTCGATACGCTAAGGACTGATAGGAAAAACCAAACTGATAGAATAAGATGATTGCTATATCGGAAATAAAGTGTTTATAGGATGCATCGTCAAAGTCAAAAATTGTAAACTTTCCGGATTCATCAATCACTAAGTTTCCTTCATGAATATCAGAATGAATCAACCCATAATTATCTTTGGTTCTAGGGTATGACAATATTTCTTGCTCAATTTCTCGAAATACGCGTAATAAAACAGGATCCTCTTTCAAAGCGGAATCCGCATAGGTATAAAGCATGTCTTCATGCCAACTTTTCCTTTTATGAATCGGTTGAAATTCCTTTGAGACTCTATGAAATAAGCCTACTTGTTGACCCAATCCCTCCCAATATTTCGGTGTTCTTAATTCTTCGGTAATGCGATCGCCTTTCCCTTTTGTTGTGACGCTCACAGAAAAATAGTAGGATTCATTGATTGGAATACGTTCGACTAAATTTCCATTTAAAGAATGAATCATTGTTGAAACATATGCTCCATTCTTCATTAAGAAATCGATAAATTCTATTTCACCCAACACTTCATCAAAGGTTTTATGATCACTATGAACCAATCGAAAAATATAATATTGGTTGTTTTGCTTATAATCAAAGACAAGGTTCTCAAATCCATCAAGTTCCCGAAGGCTCAAAGGATTAATCCCAAAACATGCACATGCTTGATTCAGTATCTTTGATGTTAAATCTTCCTTGAAATGTTGATCCATCATTGGTTTCCTTTCGATTCCATTTGTTTTCGTTATTTAGGTTTGTAAATGATATATATGATTAAACTAAAAAGGAAGAGAAAAGAGAAAGCAATCGGAAGAAAAAACAAATCTTTGTATAGAATTGCGATAATAATGGATGGGACAAGTAAAACAGAAAGTATATATACAGCGTATTTTAAACGCAAAAAATCCGCATATACCAATGGGTGTCTTTTTAGTCTCTTCAAACTTTCTTCTTTGTGATGTTCTTTACTAAATTCTTCCTCCGTTACTTCATTCAAAGAAACAATCTTGTATTTGGAGTCATCTGATCCAAAACTAGATATCAGAACAACTTGTTTTGTATCTTTACAAAAATAAAACCGCCCTTTATCCTCTGTTAATTCAAAAGAAGATTGAATTCCAGCAAAGCGTTCATAAGCGGAAATATCATCTTTTACAGTGATTTGATAAGTTTTGAACGCTCGAAAATCATTCAGAAATTCTTGAATTCTTTTCGTGGTTTCATCAGGATCATATCGAAAATCAATTTCTGCCTGTTTCATAATATCATATAACATAACATTACCCCCACAATCTCTGGTATATTCCTTCCTTTATTTTACCATAGACAATCGAATAATCATAATCTTGGCACAGATTCAAAATTCATAAACTCATCACTTGATAACAAAACAGTTTCTTGATATAATTAGTTAGTAAACTAACTATTTAAGGAGGATCTATGAAAAACAAACCAATAGGGTATAAAATTAAAGCACTCGGTAAGTTATTTAGTGAAACCGTAAAGAATAAAGCCGGAAAAGGAGGAATCAATCCCTCAGTTTTTTTGATTCTAAATTATTTGCGGAGTATGGAAAACAAACCTGTCACGCAAAAGGATATCGCTTCCTTTCTCGGGTTTAAACCTTCATCTGTTTCTGTTCTGCTAAAAGAAATGGAACAGTCGAATTATATTGAACGTGTGCAATCTGAGATCGATCATCGCGCTCTTTTCATTCAACTTAGTGATGAAGGAAAAGAGTACTCCAATTCCATGAAACACTTTTTCTTAGAAACGGATGAGATTATTGAACAATCTGTCACAAAAGAACAGTACGAAATATTTTGCTATTGCATCGATCAAATGATTATGGCTTTAGAAGAGGAATTATTACATGATTAAACTATTTCGTTATTTAAAAAAATATTGGATTTTTGCTTTGCTAGCCCCAACATTTATGGTCGTAGAAGTTGCAATGGATATGATGTTAGCAGAATACATGGCAAAAATGGTAGATTATGGAATTCAAGCCAACAATTTAGATTTAGTCTTACATTATGGTTTGATTATGGTTCTCATTTTATTTATTGGAGTCGTCGGAGGTGTTTTATCCGGTGTTTTTACCAATCTAGCCAGTTATCGTTTCTCCAATGACCTAAGAAAAGATGTCTTTGCCAAAATTATGAACCTTTCCTATCACCAAACAGATCATTTTACGACTGGATCACTGGTCACTAGAGTCACCAATGATATCACGCAGGTTCAGAATCTAATCTCAATGGCACTTCGAATGTCTATTCGTGCAGGCTCTTTCTTTGTCTTGGGTATTATTTTCACACTATCCATCTCTTCTGATTTTGGAGTTCTTCTTCTGATTATTCTACCGATTGAGATTGTATTTGTATTCTTATTCATAAAGATTGTATTTCCAGTATTTTCAGTCATTCAACAAAAGTTGGATAAAGTTAATACTGTTGTTCACGAAAATGTAAGTGGAGCACGTGTTGTTAAGTCTTTTTCAAAAGAGAAATATGAAACGAGTCGATTTGTGGAAGCAAACAATGAATACACTGAGAAGAATCTCTACGTGTCTAAAATAACAGCATTAATGATGCCAGTCTTAATGCTATTTGTATATGTAGCTCAGATCATTATCTATCGGATTGGTGGACAATCAATCTTAGATGCATACCAAGGAGTACTAGGATATAGTGATATGTTAATGGTCGGTGAGATTTCACAAGCTATCACTTATGTTTTAATGATTCTAATGTCGATTATGATGTTAGGAATGATGTTCACCAATTTAGCCAGAGCATTTGCCTCAGCAAAACGTATCAATGAAATTCTGGATACTCCGTTGGAATTAATGGACGGTGAACTAGACATAAGCACACTCCATACCAAAGGGATTATCGAATTTCAAGATGTCACCTATCAATACCCTAATTCCCACTCTCCCGTATTGGATCATATCAGTTTTAATATAAACAAAGGAGAGACGATTGCAATCCTGGGTTCTACAGGTGCAGGAAAATCGACTTTGATTCATTTAATCTCCCGTTTTTACGATGTTACATCAGGCAAAGTACTGATTAACGGAGTAGATGTCAGAGATTACAAACTGAAAGATCTTCGGAATATCATTTCTACTAGTTTACAGAAAACTGAACTTTTTAGTGGTACTATCGTTGAAAACGTCCAGTGGGGTAAGGAAGATGCATCATTGGAAGAGATCAAAGAAGCTCTTGATGTTTCTCAAGCGAGATCCTTCGTAGAAGAAAAAGAACATGGATATGAAGAATATATTGAAGAAAAAGGAACCTCTCTTTCTGGGGGACAAAAGCAACGTTTATCCATTGCTAGAGCAATTATTCGAAATCCAGAGATTTTAATCTTTGATGATTCTACTTCTGCTTTGGATTTAATTACAGAAGCAAAATTGTATCAACAGTTAAAAAGCAAACACAACGATGTAACGAAAATTGTGGTAGTTCAACGTGCTGCAACAGCTCGAAATGCCGATAGAATCATGGTGTTAGATAAAGGAAAAGTAATCGCTTTTGATACTCATGATGAATTGATTCTCTCTTGCTCGATTTATAAAGATATTTATGAATCGCAAATGAAACAGGATGGTGTTCTCTATGAGTAATCAAGAAGATAGAAACAAAAGACCTCAGCAAACAATGATGCGTGGTCCAAGACACCAATTCTCCATGCAAAAAGAAAAACCAAAGAATTTCAAACAAACCATGAAACGATTATTAAAATATCTCGCTTCATCAAGGGCTTTATTCGTTGGCATGATTCTAGTCGCAACCGTTTATACTCTTTCCAATCTATATTCAAATGTGTTGATTAAAAATGTGATCAGTTCCTTGGGAACATTTAACGTTGATACCATGACCTTTACGACAAATCCAGATGCATCTTTATTTCAAACATCTCTAATTTTATTAGTCATGGTCTATATCATTTATGTTTCTTTCCAATACTTATCCACTTTGTTTGGTGCGTTCTTATCGACAAAGATGGTTCGACTAATGAGAAATGATTTGTTCCATAATATGGTTCGATTACCTGTTTCCTATATTGATAAGCATCCTCATGGCGATTTAATGAGTCGTATGACCAATGATATCGATAATATCTCTCAAGCAGTGACATCATCTTTGACTTCTCTGATTTCTGGTATATTGACGATTACAGGTAGTTTGGCAATTATGATTTGGTATAGCCCATTGCTAACTTTAGTTTCAATCGTCGTTTTACTTCTTACACTACTATTAACAACATTGATTTCAAAATATGTAAGACCTCTATACAAGAAGCAACAAGCAGTACTTGGTTCGTTGAATACCCAAACCGAAGAAATGGTCACCGGAAACAAAACCGTTATGGCATATAATCATCAACATGTTGCGATGGAAGAGTTTAATCAGCGAAGTAATGAACTGACTAAAGTAGGTATTAAGGCCCAAATAATTGGTAGTTCAATGGGACCTATGATGAATTTCGTTGGGAATATAGGCTATTTCTTAGTTTCCATTCTAGGTTCCTTGTTTATTCTAAAAGGAATCGGAAACACACTAATGGGAGAGCCATTAACCATCGCGATTGTCATTATGTTTTTATCAACGACAAAACAGTTTACCAGACCAATCAATGAGATAGCGCAACTTTACGCTTCTTTGCTAACTGCTTTTGCTGGGGCGGAACGTGTATTTGAAGTACTTGACGAAGAAACTGAATTACTCGAAGCCGTACCAGTACTGCTGAAGGAACAAGTCAAAGGCGAAATCGATTTTCAACATATCTCTTTTGGTTACAATCAAAAGCAAAAGGTTCTAAAAGATTTCAACCTCGATATTCGAAGCGGTCATAAGATTGCATTGGTAGGAGCGACTGGTTCTGGAAAAACAACCATTGTCAATCTATTATTACGTTTTTATGATATCGATGAAGGGGATATTTTGATTGATGGACATTCCATTTTCTCGATTCCAAAACAAGACTTGCGTTCGATGATCTCCATCGTGTTGCAAGACCCGGTTTTATTTGGAGATAGCATTCTCAATAACGTAAAATACGCAAATGAAACGGCGACCGAGGAAGAAATTAATCGGGCACTAACCCTTGCAAATTGCAATACCTTTATTGAACAACTTCCGAACGGTCTAAATACAATCCTTACAGAAGATGCACATAACATTTCGGAAGGACAACGACAATTGATTACAATTGCACGAGCGATTTTAGCAGATCCAAAAATTCTAATTCTTGATGAAGCTACTTCTTCTGTGGATACCAGAACAGAAAAACACATTCAAGATGCGATGATTGAATTGATGAAAAATCGAACTTCGATTATAATCGCACACCGTTTATCCACAATCCGAGATGCAAACTTGATTGTTGTACTAGAACAAGGCGAAGTCGCTGAGATGGGAAATCACCAAGAGTTAATCGCACAAAAAGGCATCTATTATAGTCTCTATCAAACCCAATTTAAAGGCTTAGAGATTTAAACAAACAAAAAGCAGACTCAAATAAAGTCTGCTTTTTGATTGAAATCATTAACTAAATGTAAATGTCTTAATAGTCGTTGTGTTTCTTATCAATGTATAACTACCCGTTTCAAAAAGATCCGATGTAATCCAAATTTGAGCATAAGTGTAGGCCGATGAAGTAGTGAATGTCATAATCGTATTTCCAGAGGAATCAAGAACTGTATAGGTTCCACCTGAAATCGTTATGCTAATTCTTCCTGTGCTGAGATTATCTCCTGTAGATGATGTTACTGTTTCGCTGTAGCCAATTCCAATGAAAGTACCTCCTGTGATTGATACGCTTCCGACCGAATCAATTGCGCCTCCCATTTGACCCGTTACCGCACTTCTAGAAACTACGAACCCTCCTGTTTGCGTATAAGTACCATTGGTATCAATGGCGTCGGTGTCACCACTTCCAACTGTGACATCTAATGTTCCACCCGTAACTCGGATTGCCGGTGTAACAGAACCATAGGTAGCGTTGATTCCATCATCGGTAGCAACTACAGTAGATGTTCCACCAGAGATTTCGATAATATTTCCTTCAATCCCTTCATATGCCGTAAGAACATTGATGGTTCCTCCACTAATCGATACGGTAGAGTCTGCATGAATTCCGTCATCTTTGGATGTAATCGTAATGGTACCATTGGTAATGATGATATCCCCATCGCCGTAAGATCCTGTTTCTAGTAAAACATCACTGTTTGCATGAAGACCATCATCATAAGAATAAATGACAATCGCTCCTCCATTGATTGTTATCGTATTATCGGCTTTGATTCCTTTTGTCGAAAATTCTGTTCCTGTGCTGGAAGAGGAACCATAGATCGACCAAGAGACTGAGATTGCAGTACCAATGATATCTCTACTTCCAACAACCAACATATCGTAGGCACTATTCAAACTAGAAGTTTCCGATTTTGCCACATACGATGATGTGGAGTTCGTGCTAGAACTTGTAAATTGATAGAGAGTATAATATTGTCCAACTCCCGATAAATCAATGGTGTAAAAATAATATAAACGCCCATCAACATATCCTGAAGTTAGGAAGTCAGCATCCATCCAAACTGCATTTGTACCACTTGCATCTGTGAAGTATACCGCATATCGGTAGGTTGTACTGATGGAACTACTGATTCTAAGATAGAGAGTTCCCGATGTGGAAGTGGAAGCGGCTGCCCCGACTCCTGTCGCATAACTTTCTGATGTGTAAATCGTAATTACCGGACTTCCTTCAATCAAAACATCATAAGCGGCGTCGATTCCGTCCGATCCAGCATTGATAGTAATGGTTCCACCTGAGATTGTAATAATACCTCTTTGATTTCCTTTGTCAGAGATATCTGAGTTGGATGTTTTGAGGCCATCTCCGGTTTGAGCTGTAAGATCATAAATACCGGATTCAATGGTTAAAGAATCGCTTCCTTTAATTGCATTGTTTAATGCAATCACAGTTGCGGTAATATCCGTTAACTTCAAATCATCACTGGTTCCAATTCCATTATTATAATACCCATATACATACAATGTGCCTGTTCCTGCAATATCCATGTCAACGGATGAGAATAAGGCGGCATTTGGTGTGTCATCTGTTTCTTCGATTTCTGTTGATCGATTATCGGTCAAGATAACAGTCCCTTGAATCACGATTTCGGTTTTTCCAGCTGAAATTACGTTGATTGGTGCAGTTGTCGTACTGGTGATCGATAAATCATAAAGGTATAAGTCGATGACATCATCATCGGTACACGATACAACTAGAGCGCCTTCTGAAATCGATCCTGTGATTTCATAATCACCAGAAAGGGATATCGTTACTATTCCACTTTCAACACTAACATAACCGTTGTCATTGTCGACCGTTACGCCTAAATCAGAATAAGTAATGACGGTTGGTGAGAACTCATCGTATTGATCAATTACTTTTGTTGTTATCTTAATGGTGATATCACCTTGGATTTTGGTAACTCGATAGGTGTTATCTAGTTCCAGATCTCCAGGATCTTTTAAATTATTATAGTTATAGGTTGGGGTCACAGTTACAGTATCGATTTCATATCCTTCCGCTAGCGTTACGGTAAAGTTTACTTGCCCCGATCCATCTGTGAGAATTTCACCCGTGTCACTATCTCTTGCATAGGCAATGGTTGTCACCGTCCCACTGGTATAATCTTGTGTGTCATAAACAGTAACGCTCACATTTTCATCCAACAGAAATGTTGCGACATATTCCGTTATCGTTACCGTTTCGACACTAGTAATCGATACCGATAAATCCTCTGTAATATTCTCGATTATAAACATCAATGTGTCAGTTTCATCGACATCATCATAGCCGGAACCATCGATCGAAATCGTATCAAGCTCATACCCTTCGGTAAATTCCAATGTGAAGTAAACATCGTGATTATTGTAGACCGATATAGAAGAGTTATCACTAGAAGTTGTAGTGTAATTGGCGTCTTCATAAATGGTCACCGATACATGGTCATCGGTACTAAAACTGACAGTGTAAACAGAAGTCGTGACGGTGGTTTCTTCTTCTGTTGTCGTTGCTTCTGTCGTTGTAATATTTGAATTCGTCGTCGTTTCAGTTGTTGTTGCATCAGTAGAGGTCGTTGTGGAAGAAACCCCACCACAACCAATGAAAAACAAACCAAAAAAGACGATAAATGAAATGAGTATAAATGCTTTTTTTGTCATGCCTGTTTCCTCGATTCACTAGTAATTTTGAAAGGTATCCAACTTCGAATACGATTTCATAATATACTTATACCATTATATACTTAAATACAACTTAAATTCAAAAAACTTCGAACAATAGAAAAGAAAACCCAAGAAATCATCTTCTTGGGAAATCAAACTTTATTCAATTGTTCGCTCAAATCTTGTTCGCTGAAGAATTCTCTTTGCATTCCTCCGCGTTCTTTAATCATTGTGATGATCTTTTCCATTTGCGGTTTTGTAAATGGTCTCGACCAAAATATGATAGTGGAATCATCTTTCAGGAAGAATTCTAAAGATAAGTACGCTTGATAATCAGATTTAATAAACTGTCCTAATGTAACTTTTTTATCCGGCAGCAATACCTTTACTCCAAGAATATCGGAACACAAGATATCGATCGAACTCATCTGTGCAGGAGGTTTCTTTGGGACAATCATCCGACTCTCCGTAAAAACAACACGAAACTTCCAGTGTTTCCATAATTCATTGAAAACAAGAATCCCAAACAAAACGATTCCGATGCCATTAAATAGACGGTTTTCTGATATCGAACTCAACAAATACGAACTCGTATCATCGGATGTTATCACTTGAATAAGAAATTCAAAAGTCAAATAAACAAATATTCCAAGTAATGGGTACATCAAAAGATATAAAAAGTAACCTGGTCTGACAACAACCTTCTTTGGTTCCAAATCTAGTCCCCCTGAAATATATGACGTTATTTTAGTCTTTTCTTTGCATTTTTTTCTTTATACATTAAAATATCAAGTTTACTCATAAAAGCATTTAGATCCGAATATTCGGAGGTAAATAAAGCCGTTCCAAAACTACATGTAATTGGGTATTCTTTATCTGAAACATCTTTATTGATAGAGAATTCTTCTTTGATTCCTTTTAGGATTTCATTGATTTCTTGTAATGTATCGCAATCATACAAAACTAAGAATTCATCACCGCCAAGACGACAAACAATTCCACCGATTGGGACTGCATTGCGAACGATTTCCATTACTAACTTAATCGCTTTATCCCCTTCCAAATGACCAAAAGTATCATTAATCATCTTGAGATTATCGATATCAAAATAGATTGCCCCAAATGCTTTGTCCGGAGTTAATTGAATTCTTCTGGTGTATGTAAAATAGAACGATTCTCGATTCCAAGCTCCGGTCAAAGAGTCTAATCGAATCATCCGCTCTTGTAAGAATAGATAGCCTAAAATCAAGGCGACACCGGCAGAACTCCACATTGCTAATATTCCATAGACCAAACTCTGAGCAATACCACCTAAGATTGGAACAATTCCAATTCCTAAAATTAACCAGAAATCCTGTTTTAATAAACGTTTGTAATTAATTATAACAACAATAATACCAGCACACATCGGAAGATATGTCGAGAATGCTGATAACAGGAATAATGGGCCTCTTACATAGACACCGAGTTCAGTTACTTCAAAGAAGAACCCAAAAAATGGAGATAAAATCGCTAAAATTACATTTGATAAAATAGGAATCATAAAAAGAATCCATAATAGTTTTATAGGGCGCTTACCCGGCATTACTAAATGATAAATAAAAACAAAGAAATAAAAAGAAATCATCGGAGCTAAAGCAAAGATGACTACTGAAAAAGCATTATTCATTAAGATTGCAAACGCCGTATCATGATGATTAAAAAAGACGGTTGTGCTCTCCGCAAACAATCCGAGCATTACACCTGCCACAACAAATAAGAATGCACGATTTAAAGGATTGCTTTTTTCCAAATAACGAAAAGCAATCACGAAAATAAATGCCAAAAGGACAAATGTCATAATGTTGATTTGATTTCTGTAAATTACTTCCATCTGCCTTCTCCTAGTAATTCGATATATTATTTCTTAATTTGAATCTATGAAGAGTGGTTTTGATTGTCATTATTATAACATACTAGCGTTTTTTCCTCTATAATTTCAGGAAAATCCAATGTAAAATCTCATTTTTGTCACATTATCGAAAATATCTGCCATATGTATAATCTTTTTTCGGCATGATATAACTTTGATTATTTATACTGCTTTGGAAGGCTAATATTATTTGTTCAACTTCTTCTTTTGTCTCATCTGTGAAATCTAATCTGAGTGTCGTAACCCCCATATGAATGATGGATTGAAGTTGTGCAATTAAGCTAATCGGACGAGAATGAAGAATCCGTAAATTGCAATATCCATCTCGGATTAAAGAATAGAAATCTCCTTTGTCGTTATGAAGAGAATATTGATTTCTTTGGCATAGAGAACAATTTTGCTTGTATATTCCTTCTGATTTCGTAACTGGACAATATTTCGTAATCATCAAATCTGCTTTTCCATACACAATCATTTCAAGGTTAGGAGTATATCCATATCTTCTTCTATATTCCTGTATCAAATTTTGGGTATTTTGCTCTGAGCTTTCGATTGATAAACAGACTCGTTTTACCCCATTACGAATCAATGTATTCACTGAGAGTGAGTTCGTCACATTCATCGTTGCGTCCGCCACTACAGATCTGGCGCGTGCCAGTTGCAACAACCCAAAATCTCGGATTACCAAAGCGTTAATATTTGAACTTGGAAGATCTTCCCAAATTCGATCTTGCATCAAGTATGCTTGGACTGAAGAGTCGATGACAGATGTATCTTTCACCTTCGTGGAATAATAGATTTCTTTTATTCCAAGTTTTATCGCTGTTTGAAGTTGTTCATCAGTTTCTACACGGACAACGAATTGAGGTTCAACTAACCTCGTATCAAGCGATAAAACAGGAAAATTATGGAGTTGAATTCGTGGTTCTTTTCTAGATAAAACCATAGACTCTATTCTGTTAACTAGCTCTCGACGCAACTCATTTAGAACACCATTTGGTACAAAGCCAATTCCATCGGTTTCTATTTTGATCTCTTTTATTGAAAAATAGGTATTTCCAAATTTAGAAAACTGCTTTGCTAGCATCTCTTCGTTTTGAGATGCTTTTTGAGAAGGCACTACTTGATATTCGCTTTCTATTCGAATGTTTTCTGTCATTGGTATTTGAGCTTCCACCGTCAGTTTTGAACCAACAAAGGAATATAGCTTTATGGTGATTGGGATGATACCGAAGTTCTCACTCAAGTATTCATTTAGCGACGATTCTAATTTAGTATCTTGAGTCTTCATCACTTTCGAGCCAGACGAAACTTGCTTCGGCATATCTATAATTACGATATCATTGGTATATGCCTCACGAACGGTATTACCATTCAATAGAATACGACCTACTTGTCCGCCTTGATCTTGTTTATCAAGAATTCGAATTCCATCTCCGACTCGAAGAGTATCTGTAAGACGAATCGTTGTTTTACCATAATGATAAGAAAGGACTTCTCCTATTTCAATACCCAAGTGATTTGGACGATCAGGATTATTGATAAGGTATGGTTCTTCCTGTAGTAAATAACCTTTTGTATATTGACGATTAAATACAGAAAGAAGTTCTCGAATTCTCTGTTCAACATCAAATGGTTTACTCTCCAATAAATAATCCAAAGCTTCTCTATATGCACGTACCGTCGCTATGACATATTGAGGTCTTCTCATCCGACCTTCCACCTTCAGAGAAAACACTCCCGCTTCTATGATTTGGTCTAGATTCTGAATTGTCATCAAGTCTTTCGCGGATAGGAGATAACTTTCAGGTTCAATCAATTCATCTTCGCGAAACAAACTATACTTTAACCGACATGGTTGAGCACATTCTCCACGATTTCCAGAGCGTCCACCTTGCATGGAACTAAACAAGCAGTTACCAGAATAAGACACACACAATGCTCCATGGACAAAAACTTCAAGATCGATCTCGACTTCTTGCCTCATCTTCCGAATCGTTTCTATGGAAGTTTCTCTCGCCAAAACAACTCTTTTTACACCTAAGTTTTTCAAATATTGTAATTGATGGACATTATAGGTATTCATCTGAGTAGATGCGTGAATCTCAGTATCTGGATATCGTTTGCAAAACAGATGAATCACACCTAAATCCTGTACGATCAGAGCATCTACTTGATTGCTTACTAAAAAATCAGAATACTGAAGTAACTCTGATATTTCCTCTTCAAAAATCAATGTATTGACCGTAACATACACCTTAACATTTCGCAGATGTGCATAGCGGATCATTTCAACGATTTCTTCTTGTGTGAAATTGTCAGCGAATTTTCTGGCGCCAAAATTTTTGCCAGAGATGTACACTGCATTTGCACCAGCATTGATTGCGCCAATAAATGCTTCTTTGTTTCCAGCAGGTGCTAATAGTTCGATTCTTTTTCTGTCCATTTGTTTTCCTCTCTATCATTATAACATGAAGAAAATTGAATGTTACAAAAAGAAATTCCGGTTCCATATGGATCCGGAATGGATTTATAAATTCGGTTGAATTATTTCTTGTGAAACCGATAAACGTTGTAAATAGGATTTTGCTTCCTCAATGCTTTTCAGAAAATGATTCTCTGATATTCGATCTACTAGACCTCCCGTTTTAAGGGTTTGATAGGGTTCTTTCTGAATACCAGTTACATAGACTTCAATTTTATGCTTTTCACAAGTGTTTAGCATTCGCTTGAATGCATGAAGTGCTGTAGCATCTATGACAGTAACGTGTTTCATACCAATGATAATATACTTATTCTTCTCTCCAAGTGAGTTGATTAGGTCGAGAAATTTGTCTGCTGCACCAAAAAAGAATGGTCCATTGATTTCATATATGAGAATATTTTTATCTGTATGATATTTCTCGCTGACTTTTGAAAAATCAAAATTCAATTCATCTTCAGAAGAATCCAAACTTTTAACCTTGACGCTTGAAATTTCAGACATACGTTTCATAAATAAGAAGACAGCCAAAACCATACCTACTTCAATGGCAACCACAAGATCGATAAGTATGGTAAGTGCAAATGTGACAAGCAAAACAAAAACATCTGATTTTGGCGAACTAAACAAGTTTTTAAACTCTCTCCATTCACTCATGTTATAAGCAACCACAAATAGGATTGCGGCCAATGAGGAAAGTGGTATCAATTTCGCAAGTGGCATGAACAATAACAAAATGACCAACAAAGTTAAAGAATGAACAATCCCTGCAATGGGAGTTCTACCACCATTTTTGATATTGGCTACCGTTCTAGCAATCGCTCCGGTAGCTGGTATCCCTCCGAACAAGACTGATGCAATATTAGCTGTTCCTTGCGCCACCAATTCCATATTGGATCGATGTTTTGATCCAATCATACCATCCGATACTACAGCACTCAACAGTGATTCAATGGATCCAAGTAAAGCAATTACAATCGCAGGTGCAATCAGTAATTTTATTTTCTCAAATGTAATATTTGGCAAATTGAATTTTGGAAACTGATTTGAGAGTTCTCCAAATTTTGACCCTATCGTCTCTACATCTAATTGGAAGAAATATACGAGTAGACTAGTGACCACAATCGCAATCAATGCACCAGGAACTTTTTTAGTAATTCTTGGAAGGAAAATAATAATTAGTATCGACAACAATCCAAGTAGAGCGGCTATCCAATTAATCGAACCAAAATGAGAAAAATAACTTCCCCATTTTGGAATAAAATCACTCGGGACATCTGTTATCTCTAACCCAAAAAAATCTTTCACTTGAGAAGTAAAAATCACGACCGCAATCCCGCTTGTAAAACCCGTGGTAATTGGATATGGAATATACTTAATGAACGATCCCAATTTTAATAAACCAAGCAAGATCATGAAGATTCCTGCCATGATGGTAGCAATCACCAAACCTTCATATCCGAATTCAAGGACAATCCCTAGCACAATCACCATAAAAGCTCCGGTAGGGCCGCCAATTTGAACTCGACTCCCTCCTAAAAAGGAGATAATAAAGCCAGCAATGATCGCTGTATAAAGTCCTTGTTCAGGACTGACTCCAGAAGCGATTGCTAGAGCAATTGATAATGGCATCGCAATAATCGCAACAATAACACCACTTATCACATCTTTGATAAATTGATCTTTTGTGTAATTCTTCATGACCGAAAAGAGTTTCGGTTTTAACTTTGACAAAGTTTCTTTTCTCCCTGATGAAGCGCATTAATAGCAATTCAATCGAATGATATTGTACTCTTTTTTTCCATAAAAGCAATAGGGTATTTGATGTAATCGCTTTTGAACAAATTCTCAATTTATAAAGACTAGCATAAAAAACGAAAACCATAACAACAATTTATAGTATACAAGTGTAGCCCATCTGCTCTTTTCATCCGACATACGAGTCAAGATTGAATCATCGGAAATGATAAATACTGCGAGAGAATTAGTAATATTCATCTCTTTTCAGGTCATCTATTAATGTAATAGTGCAGATATCAAGAAGACTTGAAAGCAATCAAAATAGTTGGGCGACTGTCACTAATGAGACACTACAATACTAAATATATTTGCTTTACAAAGTACGACTCATAATCACTCGCCTACTACCTTTAAATGTTTTCTTTATTCTGAAAATGTGCTAGCAATAATTGAGAACCTGTTTTTTTCTAGTTCAGTGTATGATAAAATGTGAAGGAATGTTCATTGTTCCATAACTCGTCGTCACATACTGTTTCATTATCATTTATCTTGTAAGAGGGAGCTTATAGTACTTACTATAAAATAGGAAAATGTATGAAAATATTGAAGTAATGAAATTAATCGACAAAATGCGAATTGACTGCAAGTTGTCTGTTGCACAACTAACAGATGGAATCACATCAACTAGAAACTACTCTCGTCTGTTATCAGGAGATACCTCGCTAACGTTTGAGAATTTAGTTCTAATGCTGAAGAAACTTTCGATTCCAATCTACGAGTTCGGTAACTTATTAGCGAATCAATACATCTATCAATATCAAGAGGAGATGTATTTTTTCGATTATGTAGCAGATGAAATGTACGAAACAGCCTATCAATACTATCTTGAGAACCCTTCTCTAGTACATCCTAAGGGTCTTTTAGCCAAGAAATCAATTCCTATGGCAATTCGCTTAATGGAATATAAACTAGATAAAATAACCTTAAGTCAACTGCGATTATATGCACAAAGTATGATTCATTTAGAAGAACTTCTTAAAAACAAAGTTTTATTCCGCGATGACATATTATCCTTATCTTTGTTTGTTAAGTTCTGTAATCGAAAAGAAAATGAATTGATTGTTCAGCTGATGCACAAAATACTAATTGAGCGATCCATTCGAATTATGACAGGATATGTCGAAGTTGACTCTTTGATTCTCTATAAGATGACATTAAAATGTATTTTTGCGAAGCCTGAGATGACCGAGTATGATCACGAGGATTTCCGAGAAGTTGCTAGTATGGCATTGGATTACTTTCGGAGAGCTAGAATGAGAGTTTCAGATCTAGAATTTCTAAAACTTTTGTACGATTACAACAAACAAAATCATCAAAGAAATGATTTGGTTGTGTATTATTATGTATTATCGGTATTAGCCACGTATAACGAAGAAGTGTCCAATACTTTAAAACAAGAGCTATCTGAAGAAGATAAACAAATTTACTTGCATTATCTGAAAGATTCGAAAATTGTGAAAGCGCCTATGTATGAGGGAATCATCAATGAAAAATATCTCTAATCAATATATGAAAATACTCAATGAAATTCGTATCAATAAAGATATCAGTGTTTCCGAATTATGTGAAGGCATTATCTCGGAGCGCACGTTTTATCGGATGATGAGCAGTGAAGAAATCCATATGGATTTGTACTCTAAACTTGTCTCAAAATTAGGGATAGATACCTATGAATTACTCCACAATTCCATTTATATTCCTGTTGATGACTCAAGATTGAAATTTATCTATCGTGCTTGTATCCATTACTTCAACGATATTGAACAACACTATGAAAATATTAAAGTTCATAAAGATGAAAATATCGA
>QKCT01000078.1 GCA_003245625.1 Bacillota bacterium
TTATTGGATGAGTACGATAAAGTTCAATATCGTTGGTTCAATAAACGTAAAACCAAAGGCATTATCAAGACTTGCGATAAGTATCAGATGTTAACGACGTTTGTTGGGTTCTTATATGAACTTCCACTCAATGTTCATGAAGGTGCTCCGTTCCGGTTTACAAACCACGATAACGACTATGTTTTGACATATCAAGTTGTCAAAAAAGTCAAAGGTGGAAAACGCAAAGTCAAAGAGAAAAAGCTGAGTAAGAAAGAACAGAAAGCATTGGCTAGAGTGGAGAAAACAAAAGAAAAGAAAGCTCGCAAGAGAAAATAAAAATCCAGAAAAATCTGGATTTTTTTATTGAATTTCACCATAACAGTATGTTCCATCATAATCGGTTAATTCAACGTCGATCAATTGACCAATCATAGATTTGTCTCCTTGTATACGAACGAGAATATAATCTCTTGTATGGCCTTGGAGGACACCGTTTTTTCGTTGTTCAGGAATAACTTGATGAACGGTTCCTAGTTGAGTTTTGATATAGTTGTCCTTCAATTGTTTAGACAGATCCAATAACTGATTGACTCGTCGACGTTTCACATCTCCATTGATTTGATCTGGCATTCGACTCGCCACAGTCCCTTCTCGTTTGGAGTAAGGGAAAACATGAAGTTCTTGGAATTTGACCTGCTCAATTATCTGGTATTGTTCTTGAAAATCTTCTTCTGTTTCACTTGGAAAACCGACGATAATATCTGTCGTAATTGCTAACCCCGGAATCTGGTTTTTGAGTTTCTCAATGATTTCTAAATATTCCTTGGTATTATACTTTCGATTCATCTGTTTTAGGATTCGATCACTCCCACTTTGAAGAGGAATATGGAGATGATTGACGATTTTTTGTGAAGACTTGATCACAGTGATCACTTCATCGGTCAATTCGGTAATCTCAATTGATGAAATTCGGATTCGTTTTAATCCTTCAACAGCCTCTAAATCACGCAGTAAATCGGCAAAGGAGTAATTTGTCAAATCTTGACCATAACCACCGGTATGAATTCCGGTTAATACGATTTCGACATGTCCTGATTGCACTAAGAGTCTCGCTTCTTGGAGAACCCTATTCTTAGCTTTGGAACGGATTCTACCTCTTGTGTAAGGAATGATGCAATAGGAACAGAAATTATTACAACCGTCTTGAATTTTCAGAAAAGCCCGTTGATGATTTTTAAAATCACCGATGAAGAGATTGTCATATAATTCCTTATTTTCTAGTATTTCGACTTTATTTAGCGGCAGCCGAGTCTCTAGATATTCATCTAAATAGGTTAATATTTGATCTCTATTCTTTGTTCCCAAAACAATTTTTACGCCTTCGATTTGAAGGATTTCTTCCGCCTTTAGTTGAGACAAACACCCCATCACAATAATAATAGCTTCTTTGTTTTGCTGAAGAGGTCGGCGAATATATTTTTTGGATTTTCGTTCCCCGATATTGGTTACCATACAAGAATTGATGATATAGACATCGCTGTATTCTTCAAAATCAACAATTTCATAGCCATTTTCAATAAATATTTCTCGTATCGCTTCCGTTTCATAAGAGTTGACTTTGCAACCGAGTGTGTAAAAAGCAACTTTCATTTATTTACTCCCTAGGTAGCGAAACACGGAAATCGCATGGATTGCCGCGGTTTCACTTCGTAATATCGTTTCTCCCAAAGATAGGATTGTGCCTTTTTCTTTGAGTTTGGCAATTTCTGATTCACTGAATCCACCTTCAGGTCCGATTAGAATCAAAATGGATTCATTGGTATGATAGTTTGTTACGATCTGTTTGAGAGTGACATCGTCTTCTCTGGCATAGGCAATATAGACTTGATCGAATCTCTCATATGGAAGAGTGTCCAAAGTCGATAAATCATGGATCAACGGCATTGCACTTCGTTCTGATTGTTCGCTGGCTTCCTTGACAATTGTCTCATAACGAATCTTCTTCTTGGCGAAATCATCGATTTTAATAATGGAACGTTTAGAACTGAAAGGAAAGATCTCTTTCACTCCAAGTTCCGTGGTTTTTTGTAATACCAATTCAAATGCATCCTTCTTGATTAAGGCTTGCGCTAAACTAATATTGAGAATATTGTCGTTCAAAGTTTGCTTCTCGACAATGGATAAAACGACTTCCTTTTTGGTAAACGACTGAATCGATGCCTTATATGCAGTCTTGTCTTTGGTAATTACCATCACCAAGTCTCCAACTCCAAAACGCATCACGTTTTTGATGTGATGGAAGTCTGAATCCGTTAAAATAATTTGATTTTCTTGAATTTGATTGTCTAAAATAAAGTATCGTTGCATACTATCACCATATAGATAATACCATAATTTTTTCATTCCTTTTCGAAATTTGAATAGAAAACGAAGAAAACGTCCGGTTTGACCCGAACGTTTTTGTTTTAATCTCTTTGTTTAATTGCTTCGTATGCTCTAGCATTTCTACCATCACGCAATGTTACGATTGTCGTATCGGTAAATTTCGATAGGACTTCCATTTTTTGTGGTGGTGTAGCCAGAATGATTTGTACCGGTAGTTCTTGAACAAATTTCATCATCGCTTTGATTCTTGAAGTATCCATCTTGTCAAAGACTTCATCGAAGATAATTAAGCCGATGGCATCGTGCATATGGCCACTTCTTGCTTGGTCGAACAAACGAACGAAGGAAGCTAAAGTTGCGACATAGAATGGTACTTGGGTTTCCCCTCCTGATTTCTCTTTAAAGACTTTGGAGTATAATACTCGGTCTCCCTGTGAATTGGAGATTAAAATATCATAATCCATGTAAGTTCGGTAATCCGTAAACTTATTCACTACTCCAGGAGCATTGATATCATCGCTTGCCAAGTTAACAAACAATTCTTCGAGTTGACGTTGATACTTCATCTCAAAGTCGTAATTCAACATTTCCGTTCCGGCTTTAATCGCTTCATCAGAAAGAACCATATCGTAGTATTCGCCATATTCCTTGGATTTTGGGAAGATGAATTCATACTTGTCATCGCCAAAGTGAATGTTCTTTAAGGTATCATTGATGCGACTGATTTCATCTTGGGCAGAGACGATATAATCTCGTAGTTTTGCGATAAAATCTTCTTTGAACAATTTCTCTGCAGATTCTCTTGCTTCTCGAACTTTCGCTTCATATTTGACAAGTTCTGACTTCACAAGTTTATTGTATTCATCCATATATTCATGAATGTATTCCAAACCGAATTGATAGGATAAATTGTACTTGCTGACA
Organism: Bacillota bacterium; assembly: GCA_003245625.1. GTDB lineage: Bacteria > Bacillota_I > Bacilli_A > Izemoplasmatales > Hujiaoplasmataceae > 4572-104. The sequence goes on from QKCT01000078.1 coordinate 3,292, forward strand.
TAACGAATCTGTTTTCCTTTGAGGGAATCTTCCAAATTGTTGATGCTTTCGAGTTCTGTTGCAACACGGCTTTGATATTCTTCCAAGATATTCGTAATATTGCTTGATTTGGAAGTTTCCAGCTCGTATAGATCCCTCGCTTGTTTTTCAATGGTTAGATTTTCTTCTGAAACCTTTTCAATCTTACTCGTCAAACGTTTGATTTGTTTTTCATTCTCCAAGATTGCTTCATGGAACTTGATTTCGTCTGAGTTGAGCTTTCCGTTTCGTTCATATGCTTTTTGACGGTTTGCCTCATATCCACGAATTTCTTCGCGAATATTCTCATATTCCAAACGAAGTTCACTTAAATCTTCTTGTTTCATTTGATCCTTGCGTTTTTGTAAGTCTTTGCGTTTTTCTTTTAAGGTATTAATGTTGTAGAAGGATTCTAGTAAGTCGATGGTTCCATTGACATCAATGGTACGGATATCGTTGATTTCATCATTGATGGCTTGAATCTCATCTTGTACTTTGTTGTATTGTTTCTTTGTTTCCGCAGCTTTTGCACGCCATTTTTCCAATTGTTTTTCTTGGGCTTTACGTCCAATAAATGGTTTTTCTTGGTTTTTGTTCAAGGAGCGCACCGTATAACTGCGATAGACCATTCCACTTTTTGTAATTGCTTGTGGATGGTTTTCTAATTCCGAAACTTGATCTACCATCATTAAGTTTCCACAGACCATGTTGACATAATGTCTTGCGTCGACATTATCGGAACTGATGACAGATGCCAATGAGTTTTCACGGAAGTTTTTGAAGTGTTGGATTTTCTTGGTATTTACCAATCCGATACCATAAATGTTGAGGGAATCCTTAATCGAGTTGTAAACGTCCAGTGCCGCATCAAAGTAACGTGGTTCCACAATGAGGTTGAAGCGTTGGAATCCAAGATAATCTTCTACGGTATCTTGCCAAGATGGATCGGTGATTTCCAATAGTTCACAGAGGATGTGAACATTGATATCGACGTCATAACGAGTTTTCACTCCTTGAATGATAGAGGATTGAAGACGTTTGATCATAGGGTTATAACGTAAATTATTGTTCTCCAAATCTTTTAGTGTCGCAACAATATCATTGATTTCAGAAATCAGATTGTTTTTGATATGGGTTTGCTTTCCGAGTTCTTCTTTGTTTTCGTCTAGTACAACTTCTAAGTCCTTGGCAACTTGACGTAATTTTAATTTGTTTTCGTCATAATTGGTTTCATCGATTTTCGCCCAATCGATTTTAGCTAGTTCTTTATAGACCGGACGTTTGTACTGATCGCGCAGTTCTTCCACGATGGTTTTGGTTTTCCGTAGTTTTTTAAGAGTATACTGACGCATTTCGGTTTGTTGCTCGATCTTTTGATTTAGGTCTGTCAATTCTTTCTCATAGATACGAGCCATTTTGAACGTGTCGTTGGAAGACATCATCGAGTAGATTTCTTTGCTACGCTCGTCTAGGATGGACAATTGCGTGTTAATTTCTTCGATCAATTTCTTGTTTTGGTCTTTTTCAATGGAAATCTTTTCCTGTTTCACGTTCAATTTGTCGATTTCCTTTTTCAAGGTTTCAATTTCTAGAATCTTCATGAAGAATTCATAGAACGCTTTCTGATCTTGGTTGTTTTGAATCTCTTCGTAAATGGCTTTGATATCGGTTAAGTCTTGAACTTTTTTACGGATTACTTTTAGGGTTGCTTCGAGATCCCGATAGGCATTGATGGATTCCTTAATAGACTCGACGTCCAATACTTTTTCTTCTAATAAATAACGATAAATAAAGTCTTTTACATCGGGGATTGGTTTAAAAGCTAGTGCTTTTGGAATCAAAGAAAAATACGTTTCATTGATCGATCCAAAGAGAGAACGGAAGGCAAGTTTTGCTTCTCTTCTTGTGAGATAAGTTCTGGTTGCTTGTTTGGTCTTTTTGAATCCAGAAGTTGTTAAAATTTTTCCTTCTTGGTCAACAAAGAAAGTATCTTTCATCTGCCCATCTACATGATAGAAGAGGACTTTAGGTGGCAGAATCTCACCAAAAACATCAATGACTGTACCTACTGTGAAGTATTCTTCTTTGCTTTCATCAAAGAATTCCAAAGCTACATGACCTGTGGTATCTCCATCACGCAAATATTCTTGATTATCGGTACCGAGTTTACATTTCACATAGCCACGCAAATCACGTTTGCTTTTTTCATTGGCAGCTAGGTTGAAGATTTGGTCACCTGCTGTGATAACAAAAGCAACGGCATCGACGATGGTTGATTTTCCGGTCGCATTCTGTCCTGTTACCAACATATTGTTCTTCACATGGATTGTTTCATTGGCAAAGAAATGCCAGTTGATCAATCTAATTTTCGTCAATTTCTTCATCGGATTCACCTCCTGCTTTTGTTTCAATTCTGGAAATTAAGTCGTATACATCATTGATTGCGGTTGTATTGATTGCCATTAAGATTGTTGGAAATACAATGATACTTGATCCGGATTTGGTTATATCACCAACTGGTTCAATGATATTAAATCGTTTGTATAGACGTAAGATGTTTACCAGGTCAGTCTTGTTGATTTTCTTCTTTAATTCTAGAGAATCGTAATATTGATGCAACTCATCGATACGAATTACGATATTGTCATTGACGGAAGTGTCCGCGAGATGTTGATGATAAAGAATTCGAAGAATCAGTAAAATGATGGTTTCTTCCTTCTTCAATTTCATCAAATTGGAGTTATCTTTGTGTGTTAACTGCACCGCTCCATTTTCGCGATCCAAAATGATCTCGTAATCGATGATTTCAAAGTATTCATCGAAGTACTTTTTGTAACTCAATAGGAAATAATACATCTCCTTGTTGTCTTTCTTGTCTCTTGCCAAAAATCCTGTGGATAATAGTCGCAAACAAGTTCTCGCAAATAGATTCTTTTGGCTGCTGTTCAGCTCTTCAAAGTTTTCTAGTATCATGCGTCATACCCCCTAATAATTTCAAAATCTGCTAGTTTAAATTTCGGATGTTCTATGTGTGTTTTGAGTGGTTGGATGTAGTAATCCAATTCATCTCCTGCATAAACCAAGATGTAGAGCAGTCTTAGAACTGCTTCATCCGACATATCGTTTCTAACAATCTCGGATGCTTTAATTTGATTGTTCTTTTCAAAAAATTTAAGTAGATAACCGTAAATCACATCTTCACTGTAATTACGTTCGAATTCCTTATAGAACTCCTCTTGCAAACGCATTCCAGGTTCGCCATCGTTTTCGAGCAAGTATTGAGTATCAATACGCTTGTAAAATCCTCTTGGTGTATACAAGGAATTACTTCCGATTTGTGAGTAATTAGCTAGTTGGAACAATGGTTCGATATTGGTCATTGCTCGTTTTGTCTTATTGCTCTTGATTTCCGTTGCTGTATATCGGAGAATTTTAGATAGTTTTGATATCACGTTTTCATCATCCGATAACAAGAACTTGATTTTAGCGATTGTTGAATTAACATATACTTTGTTCTTTTGATCAATTTGTTCGATGATGTAATTGATCGAGTTGTAGATATCGATCATATCATCGATTCGTTTATTTGCCTTGACTAGAGCTAATGGAAAGTTGTTATGTGATTTGACCAGGAATTCCTTGGCGATTTCTTCCATGATCATCGGATTTTGCTGATAACTTTCCAATTTCTTGATGATTTCTAAGCGGTACTTATTGACATTGTCACTTGTCTTCAGACGACGGTAGGCTTGATCAACTAATTCAATTTTGTAATTGACGAGGAGATTAATCAAATCTTTGATTTCGGAGTTGTCGATAATCGTTCGAATATAGTATTTCATTCTGGAATCGAGTTTTCGAATCTCGCGAACGAATGCAGAGGTGTTTTTATATACTTGTTCCAACACCATTCCATATTCTCCATGCTCATTTGTTAGCAAAGAATATACGGTGTAGATATAACCTCTAAATTCATGCCCTTCTGCTTCCTCGCCGTAAATGGAATCGTTAGCGATATCACGCAATGCTTCAATAATTGTAATGGCATAATCTCGGAAATTGATAATTTCATCATAATCGTTATTGACATCAACATCAATCCATTCGGATTCTTCGAAACGTCTTAAGACGTAATTTGCTAAATCCCGATGGGCAACTTCCTCTGCCATCTCATCATCTGAAATGATCCGGTCTGTTAACGGATTCGCTTCCAGATAATCCATGATAACTTGTTTTGCCAAGGTTTTGTCTAGACCCATGATGGAACCTTGTTCATATGCCTTATAGACTTCCATCAAACAAGCAATATAGAGTTTTTGGTTTTTACCGGACAACAGACTAAAGAACTGTTTCGGTATAATACTGTACATATCCATATTCATCACTTCCTAATTCTCTCTATGATATTCAAAATTGCCACCAACTAGACTAGATAAGGTATTCTCGATCATTATCCAATCCTTTCGGAATAGTAGCAATTCCTTTTTCCCAAGTGGAGTGATCTGATAATAACGTCGATTCATGCCTTTTTTGTTCTTGCTGGTATATGATTTGATTTTCCCTTCTACTAGCAATCGTTTCAGCGCTGTATAGAGGGTTGCTTCTGTCAGTTGTATATTTTGTTCACTGACTGATTCGATGATGCGAGTCATTTCATACCCGTAACTATCGAATTTTGCCAATATGGACAAGATGATGTAATTCGTAAATCCTCTGACATATTCGCCTGAATTCGTCATTATCTCACCTCCTTTATATAACGTGTTTATGCATATCGTTTTTATACATAACGTGTTTATATTATACAGCATTCACAATCCTTTGTAAAGAGACAAATAAAAAATAGGAAAAATTTCCTATTTCTTTGTTTATTTTGGCTTTTTTCTGCTATTTAACTGGGGTTTCTTCCTTCCTCATATTGTAACGGATAATGATAAACAGTAACAATAGAATTGTAAGGAATGTTCTCATACCAGCGATATAGGTTTGTTGCACTATCATATGATACGATTGAAAGAGCTGAATCAAAACAGGCACAACCATGACAACAATAACGATTCCTTGAAATCCAAAGAAACCCAAGATAATGGGTAGTGGAGACTTCACAGTTTGATTTTTATAGATGGCAAATAGAACAAGTAACACAGCAAAAGTTAATAGTACACCACATAAATAATTTGCTATATAGATAAAAAGGGTTAATCCTTGTGGAATGTTTGGTTGTAAATTCTCCATTGCAATTAGGAAATATGGATTCATAACCAAAAGTAGCACAATTTCCACGAGAATAATTAGTATTGAAATTCCTAATGCGAAGAGATAGAAGTTCTTTGAAGACAATTTATCTTTCCCCACCTTTGGTATTTCTATGGATATCTCTGGCTTTGGTAAAAGTGGTTTCTTCTTGAAGTATTCTACGACTAGAAAAATAAGGAAAATACCTTCTCCTAGCATCAATCCAACAGCCACATAAAACATATATTGTATGTAACCGACCGTTGTCGGATAAGGTAAGATTAGCCAGACAACAAGCGTCGTGATGATAAGTAAAACAAGAATTACGAGGATTATAATTGTCTTTTTTACAGAATAGGAATGGGATGTCTTCTTTCTGTAATCAAAGGAATAAAATCCAACCGAAACAAGGAGAAAGAGTAATCCGCCAAAAACAGAAAACAAAAAGAAAATGTAGTATATAAGTATAACGGAATGATCCAAGAATTCATCATGAGCAAAAAGCACATATCTCATTGTCAAAAGGAAAATTAAAAGCGAAATAAAAAACGCTAAAGAAACCAAGACAATACTGACAATTAGACTTTTATGTTCTTCCTTTTTCTTCATATCCATAATATAATACTCCCTTGACAGTGACCTAAATTTACTATACATTGATATCCATTAAATATCAATACCTATTAGAAATTTCACGATTGAGAACTTGGTCTTTGTGTCTTAAATCTCCAATTGCATTTGTTTTGGAGGATGATAAAAAGCCTCATTGATTTCACGAATCGAATTCAGAATTCCCTCTTTTTTGCAAACACGCTCCAAATAAGAGTACAGATTCTTTGCGTTAGGTGCTGGACATTCATACCGTTCACCAAAAGTTTGAATATACTTTTGTTTGATTTCAGGAAAATGTTCCTCTAATTTCATGTAAAAGTAATCTCGTTGTCGATCGCGACATGTCATCCCAAACCATGGAAAGATATGCTTAACATGATATTGTTTTGCTAAAGATACAATTGCATCGATGTTTTCATATGTATCATTGATAAATGGCAATATCGGCATAAATGTAATCCCTGCATGAATCCCTGCATCATTCAATTGTTTTAAGGCTTCAAACCGTTCGAGTGTAGTACTGGAATACGGTTCAATGATTTTCTGAAGGTTTGGATCAGCTGTTGTGATCGTGATATTCACAATCACAGAGTGATGTTCATTGATTTGTTTTAAAAGGTCAATATCGCGAACGATTAAATGACTCTTGGTAATAATCGAGGTTCCAAAGCCGTATTTCAGTATTAACTTAAGGGAATCTCTTGTCAGTTTTTTTGATTTTTCCAAAGGATTGTATGGGTCTGACATAGCTCCCATCCCGATAATCCCTTTTTGACGCTTTTTCTGAAGTTCAGATTCTAGGATCTGGACTGCATCCTTCTTCGACCGTATTGTATCAAAGTCTTCTATTCCATAGCAAAGACTGCGAGAATCGCAGTAAATACAACCATGGGAACAACCACGATACAAATTCATGTTGTAATCGCTGTAGAACCAAAAGTCCATATTCGGTTTTGTCTTTTGCAAAATGGTCTTTGCGATGATTTCTTCCATACAAACTATTATATCAAATCGTGGATTGAATCAAACAAAAAAAGCCAAAATGGATTGGCTTTTATGCTTTAAAACTATCTTTTACTTTCGACCAGAACCCTTTATTGGCCTTGGGGGGATCTTCGACTTTTGCAAGTCGTTCGAATAAGCGTTTTTGTTCGGAGTTTAATTTCGACGGAGTCACTACAGTAACAATAACATGTTGATCCCCTTTGACTTTACTTCGAACATTCGGAGCACCTTTTCCTTTGATTCTAAACTTCGAATCGGATTGAGTACCGCTTGGTATTTTCAATAGAACCTTGCCATATACAGTAGGAACTTCGATGTCTGTACCCAGTGCTGCTTGGGCGAATGTAATCGGTATGTTGATGATAATATCATCGCCCTGGCGCACATATGTATCGGAATCTTTAACCTCGAAGACGATATACAGATCGCCGTTTGGTCCGCCGTTAGATCCTTTGTTACCGAATCCTTCGAGACGAATTTGTTGACCTGTTTCAATTCCTTCTGGAACTTTGATTTCAATTTCCTTGGTGACGCGTTCGACACCTTCCCCATTACAGTTATGACATTTTTTAGTGATTTCTTTTCCCGTTCCATGGCAAGTAGGACATGTTTTTCTAGTCTGTGTTCTTCCAAAAAGAGTTTGGGATTCTACGACAATAGTTCCGGTTCCGTGGCATTGCGAGCATGCTTTAATATCAGATTTTGATTCTGCTCCCAACCCATGGCAAACATGGCATTCGTCATAGACAGGAATCTTCACCTTTTCTTTTTTTCCGAAGATAGATTCTTCAAATGTAATGCTCATTCGACGTTGAATATCCGATCCTTTTAACGGGCGATTTCTATTTCCACCTGAACTACGGGATCCACCTCCGAAAAAGGCATTGAAGATATCTCCAAAATCGAAGTCGCCTTGCGAGAAGCCACCGAATCCTCCAGCGCCACCAAAACCACCGGTTCCATCAAAGGCTTGATGGCCGAACTGATCATATTGGGCACGTTTGGTTTTATCGCTTAGAATATCGTATGCTTCTTGAACTTCTTTGAATTTGCTTTCGGCATCGGTTTCCGTGGATACATCCGGATGATATTTTTTTGCTAAGCCACGATAGGCTTTTTTAATCTCATCCTCATTTGCTCCCTTGGAAACGCCTAATACCTCATAGTAATCTCTTTTTGCCATAGTCGTTCACCCCTAGATAAAGTTAAATTGCAGTCTCCTGCAATTTAACCAATTACATTTCTTTATAGTCGGCGTCAAAGACGTCGTCATCGTTGTTTTCTGAATTATCGGAATTGTCAAATCCTTGATCGCCACCCATATCTGGTCCTGGACCGGCTTGACCAGCACCTTGTTCTTTGTAGACGCGTTCAGCGAAAGCTTGTGCTGTCTTTTCCAAAGAGGCTTTGGCAACCTTGATGGTTTCGATGTTGGATCCTTTCAATGCTTCTTCTAATTCTGTGATTTTTGCTTCTGCTTCTGTTTTTTCAGAATCTGTTACTTTATCACCTAAGTCTTCCAACGATTGTTTTGTTACGAAGATCAATTGATCTGCTTCATTGCGTAGATCAGCTTCTTCGCGTTTTTGTTTGTCCACTTCAGCGTTTTCTTCTGCCTCTTTTACCATACGTTCGATTTCAGCGTCTGATAAACTAGTCGAAGATTGAATAGTGATGGAATTTTCTTTTCCAGTCGCAACATTCTTTGCGGAAACGTTGACAATACCATTAGCGTCAATATCAAATTTCACTTCGATTTGTGGAACTCCACGACGTGCTGGTGGAATATCATGCAATTGGAAGTTTCCAAGATGTTTGTTATCTTTCGCCATTGGGCGTTCTCCTTGCAATACATGAATATCAACCGTTGGTTGGTTATCTGCAGCAGTAGAGAAGATTTGTGATTTTGATGTTGGGATTGTGGTGTTTCTTTCAATTAATTTAGTAAAGACTCCACCTAGGGTTTCGATACCTAATGAAAGTGGTGTAACGTCAAGCAATAATACGTCTTTGACATCTCCTTGTAAAACTCCACCTTGAATTGCAGCTCCCATAGCGACGACTTCATCTGGGTTGATAGAACGGTTAGGTTCTTTCCCTAAAATGTTTTTAACAGCATCTTGAACGGCAGGAACTCTTGTGGATCCACCGACCAATAAGACTTCGTCGATATCTTTTGCGGTCATTTTTGCATCGCGCAATGCAGAACGTACTGGTTCTACAGTCGCTTGTACTAAATCATGAATTAATTCGTTGAATTTCGCTCTAGTCAATTCTTTTTCTAAATGGACAGGTCCACTTGCACCCATGGAAATGAATGGTAAAGAGATTTGAGCTTTGGTGATGGAAGAAAGTTCTTTCTTCGCTTTTTCAGCTGCATCACGTAATCGTTGATATGCCATTTTGTCTTTGGCCAAATCAATGCTGGTTTCTTTTTTGAATTCGCTTACCAACCATTCAACGATGCGTTGGTCAAAATCGTCTCCACCTAAACGGTTATTTCCACTGGTTGAGATTACTTCGAAGGTTCCGTCGGATAATTCCAAAATCGAAACGTCGAATGTACCTCCACCAAGGTCATAGACCAAAACGGTGTGATCTTTGGTTTTATCGATACCATAAGCAAGTGCAGCTGCAGTTGGTTCGTTGATGATTCTCTTTACTTCTAAGCCTGCGATTTTACCTGCATCTTTGGTTGCTTGTCTTTGTGCGTCATTGAAGTATGCAGGAACAGTGATAACTGCTTCTGTAACTTTGCCACCAAGATATGCTTCTGCGGATTCTTTTAAGTTTCTTAGAATCATCGCACTGATTTCTTGCGGTGTATATGCTTTTCCGTTTACTGTCACTTTTTCCGAAGTACCCATTTTACGTTTGATGGAATAAATGGTGTTTGGATTGGTGATTACTTGTCGTTTTGCGACTTCACCGACTTGGGTTTCGTTGTCCTTAAATGCAACAACCGATGGAGTTGTTCTATTTCCGTCCAAGTTCGGAATAACTTTTGCTTCTTTGCCTTCCATTACGGCAACACATGAGTTTGTGGTTCCTAAGTCAATACCTATGATTTTCATATTATCATCCTTTCTTACTCGTTGGTTTCATTTTCATTTTCGTTTTGTGTTTCTTCGGAAGTTGTTTCTTCCGGTTTTATATTGATGATGACCATGCTAGGTCTCAATATTCTATCTTTGAACATATAGCCTTTCTTTTGAACTCTTAAGATTGTATGTTCTGGTTTTTGTGGATCATATTCTTTATCCACTGCTTCTTGTTTCGTAGGATCAAATGCATCTCCAACTTTGGTTTCGATTAAGGAAACGCCCTCGTCTTTCAAAGCATTGAAGATCATGTCATCGATCATTTTGAATCCATAGAGGAAATTCTTAAGATTCGGATCGTTTGTTTCCATATTCAGTGCTTGATTGAATATCTCGATGGAATCAATTATGCGGTTTGCTAAAGAGTATCCAGCATATTTGCGTTCCCGCAACAAATCATCGTTTACTCGTTTTTTGTAGTTTTCCATTTCCGCTAATTTCCGGAAATACTTTTCTTTCAGTTCTGTTAATTCATCCTGAATTTCAAGAAGAAGTTCCTCTGAGGTAGGTTTCTTTTTCTTCTTTGCTTTTTTGTCTTTAGATTCTGTCGATTCTTGTGTTTCTTCTTTTGTTTCTACGGTTTCTTCTGGCGCCTTTATTTCTTCTTCGGCGCTTACAGTTTTATCTTTGTCTTCACCCATTTTGTTTACTCCTCTTCATACAGTCTAGCGATGTGTTTTGCGATGTATTTAATCAACGGAATCACTCGTCGATAATCCATCCTTGTAGGACCGACTAGTGAAATGGTTCCTTTTTCTCCATCTTTTGTGTCATAGCTAGATGAGATTACAGTGCAATCATTCATCGCCGTAATTTTATTTTCACTACCGATTTTAACAGAGATCCCATCTGCGTCTTGGTCGACGATTTTGAAAATCTCATTGTTATCAATGGTAGAAATGAATTCACGTAGTTTTTGAATATCATTGAATTCTGGTTGGTATAGCATATTGCTAGAACCGGTTAAGTAGTAATGCGATTGAGCAAATTTAGAGAATGCTTCAATGAAGGAATCTACAATGGTTTCTCGATATTTCATCAATTCTTTAATTCTACTGTGTTGAATTTCATAATGTAATTTTTCGGATACTTTTGATATCGGAGTATCAATCAGCATCTCATTCAATAAATCGATCACTTTTACCAATTCGGATTGATCCATATCTTCAGATAAAGAGATCTGTTTTGATTCGACATGCCCGAAATTAGTGATCACAATAATTAACGCTTGATGTGATGTAATAGGAACTAGTTGAATCTTCTTTACTTTTGAGTGATATGCGTTTGGTCCTAATGAGATTGCCGTGCAATTGGTCGCTTCGCTGAGTAAATTGATTGCTTCATGAATGATTTCATCGCGATCTAAAGTGCGCTCGAAAATCTGGTCGAATTCAAAGAACCCATCGGTTTCATCGTCAAGATTTTTTAAAATCGTTTCAATATAATATCGATAACCCAATTCAGAAGGAATACGTCCTGATGAAGTGTGCGTTTTTTCTATGAATCCCAAATCCTCTAAAACTCCCATTTCGTTACGAATAGTAGCGGAAGAAACTTCCAGTACTTCTGCCAAAATCTTGGAACCGATCGGTTCAGCAGATTTGACATATTCGTCTACAATCAGTTTCAGAATCATTTCTTGTCTTTTCGTCACGGAAATCACTCCTTTTAGCACTCTAATTATCCGTTTGCTAAAGGTATTATACTAAATGTTTTTAGCAAAGTCAAGTGTTGAGTGCTAATATTTACAAAAACATCACATAAAAGAAAAAAGAGTCATTAGACTCTTTCTAGAAATACGGATTTTGTTCTTTTATGGTCGACCATTTCGCAGATGGACCATGACCAGAATAAACAACGACTTGATTGGAGATACCTTGAATCAATTTTTGTAGAGAACGTTTCATTTCATTCATATTGCCGGAGTATAAATCCGTTCTACCGATACTATCAGAGAACACAGTGTCTCCACTAAACAACCAGTTCCGGTAGAGAATACAAATGGATCCTTTTGTGTGTCCGGGTGTATCGATCACTTTGAATGTTTCTTGATTCCAAATAAGTGATTCTTCTTCCTTCAGTAATCCAATCTTTAAATGATTCGGCATTTGAAAGGTAGAACCAAACGCTTTTGCATAACTTTTTTCATTATCAAATAAGAAATCTTTGTCGTTAGGACTAACCCATACTGTAAAGTTGTATTCCTTAGCCAATGTTTCAATCGACTTGATATGGTCGTAATGTCCATGGGTAAGGACTACGGCTTCCAACGTCATATCATTGTTTCGAATGAACTCAAGAATCTTTGAACCATTAAACCCTGGATCTATAACCATAAGATGTTTTTCTTTGATTAATAAATAGGAATTCACTTGCGCCAGATTCTCGGAAAATATTTTAAGTTTCATCATTGGATTAAGTACGCACATCCATAGATTCCCGCATCATTCCCTAATGATGCGATTTGGATGTTTGCTTGTTTTATAAACGGATTTGTCATTTGATAGAAATACTTTTCGATTAAATCAATCAGATAAGGTCCAGCATGACTGACACCACCACCGATTAAGATGATTTCCGGATCCAATGTAAGGGATATATTAGCCATTGCTAAAGCGAGATATCGCATGGCTTCTTCAATGGTTTGTTTGGAGATGTAGTCTCCTTCTTTTGCATAATCAATGACTTTCTTCGCACTAAAAGTTTCAAAGCGTCTTAGTGGACTACGGAGTTTGGACCGAATGAGTTTTTCTTTGGCGAGGTTGACGATTCCAGTTGCGGAAGCAACGGTTTCTAGGCAACCTTTTTTTCCACAATTACATGGAAAATTATGACGGAAATCAACGATTGTATGTCCTAGTTCAGCTCCTGCGCCGTTGACACCTTCCATCATTTCTCCGTTTAAGACGATTCCGCCTCCAATTCCAGTTCCAAGCGTATACATCACAACGGTGTTATATCCACGCGCTGCGCCTTTGTACATTTCTCCTGCTGCGGCTACATTTGCGTCGTTTCCAGCTCGAATCATAATGTCTTTATCTTGCAAAAGAAAACTCAATTCTTGAACCAAATCTTTGCGTCCCCAGTTTAGATTGACACAATGGACAACGATATTATCTTTTACTGGACCGGGAACTCCAATTCCAATTCCTTTGATTTCTTTCAAATCAACCATTAATTTGATCGATTCCGCAATGTTTGATAGGATATTCTCACCATTTTCGGAGCGATCAGTACGTATATTCCATTTTTCTAGTAAAACACCTTCTAGATTGAATTTACCGAATTTGACACTGGTTCCACCAACGTCGACTCCGATGATATATCTTCTCACTCTATCACCCCAAACTCATTGTACACTGTTTCTCTTTTTTTTGGAAGAGAACAGAAAAAAAGCATCCGAAACGGATGCAGAAATAGTTGACTTATTTCTTTTCCTTATGCACTGTTGTCTTTTTGCAGACAGGGCAGTACTTTTTGACTTCCATACGATCTGGATGTGTCTTTTTGTTCTTGCTGTGTTGATAGTTTTCGGAATTACATTCTGTACATCTCAGCGTGAATTGCACTCTCATAAACGACCCTCCATTCAATTACTAGTATATTCTATAATTTATTGTTTAAAAAATCAAGTCTTTTTTATCGCGACTAGATGACTTTTCCGTGGTTTTGATACAAACAGAAAGCACCCAATGTCTGGGTGCCAATTTAAATCGTTCGAATGCGTGTAATTCCACCGATGTTTTTCAGTTCTTTCAGTAGATCATCCGGGGCATTTTCTTTCAAGTCAAACGCAAATACTCCATAGTCTCCTTTGAACTTTGAAACGGTGGTTTCAACCAATGATTCAAATGGTCGAACCGCTTTATCTATTTTTTCGGTAATATGATCGATATCTTTTACCAATAGAATCAGACGACTCTTTCCTGCAATTTCACCTAAGATTACATTGGGATAATTCACGGAGTTCACAATATCTCCACGTTCGTTAAAACGCATCAATTGTTGAGCAGCCATGATAGCACAATTATCTTCGGACTCCTCTGTAGAAGCACCTAAATGTGGAATTGGAATGACGTGTTCTAAATTCGCTACAAAATGATTTGGAAAATCAGTGACATATGTTTTGACTTTTCTGGATGCTAACGCTTCTTCGAGAGCGAAATCATCAACGAGCAAATCACGACTATAATTCAATAACACAAGTCCTGGTTTGACTTTTTCAAAAGTCTCTTTGTTAAAGAAATATTTTGTGGACTCAAGTAATGGAAGATGCAAAGAAATAAAATCCGAAACTTCATACAAGTGGTCGAGTTGGTTGGATAGCGTGACTCCAGGATTTAGTTGTTTCATAGCGGCTTCAGAGATATATGGGTCATAACCATAAACCTTCATTCCCAAATCGAAGCATGCATTTGCGACTCTTCCACCGACAGCTCCCATCCCGATGACGGAAATTGTCTTACCAAGAATTTCAGTTCCACCAAACGCTTTTTTTGCTTTCTCCACTGTTTTAGAGATTTCGTTATCTTCTTTATTGTTTTTCACCCATTCGATACCGCCAACGATATCTCTAGATGCCAAAAGCATTCCCGCTAGAACAAGTTCCTTTACTCCATTCGCATTGGCACCTGGAGTATTAAAGACTACAATTCCCTTATCGGCATAATCCTGCAAGGGGATATTATTGACTCCTGCTCCTGCTCTTGCAACGCCAATAAGATTCGCTGGAACATCAAATTCGTGCATATTGTAACTGCGAACTAAAATTAAATCGGATTGCACTACATCATTTGAAATTTGGTATTTGGTTGTGAATTGATTCAATCCCACTTCCGAGATGTTATTCAAGCATCCAACTTTCATGATAAATGCTCTCTCTCGAATTCTTTCATGAATTCTACCAATGCCATAACGCCTTCGTAAGGCATTGCATTGTAAATGGAAGCTCTCATACCACCAACACTTCGGTGTCCTTTTAGGTTAACCAATCCTTTTTCTTTAGCAAGTGTAACGAATTGTTTATCTAAATCTTCCGAATCCGTTTTAAATGTCACATTCATCAAAGAACGATCGGCTTTTTGAACAGTTCCATGAAATAGGTTTGATGAATCTAGATAATCGTATAGTAAAGCAGCTTTTTTTAGGTTTCTCTCATACATCGCAGGAATCCCACCAGTTGCTAGCAAGTGTTTGAAAACAAGTCCGCAAATATAGATTCCATAGGTAGGAGGCGTATTATACATTGACCCTTTATCCGCATGAAGTTTGTATTGCAACATCAAAGGAGTATGTTCTAAATAATTTTTTGTAATCAAATCGTCGCGAATGATTACAATCGTTGTCCCTGCAGGACCAATGTTCTTTTGAGCACCAGCGAAAATCAAACCGAATTTTTCCACATCAATCGGTTCGGATAAGATGTTGGAAGACATATCGGAAACAAGAATCTTTCCCTTTGTATCCGGCAAACTGGTAAATCTTGTTCCATAGATTGTATTATTCTGGCAAATATGGACATAATCTGCATCTTTAGAAAAGGAAAGTTCATCTAGGTTTGGGATATATGTGAAAGATCGATCTTCTGAAGAGGCAATCACATTGACTTTCCCATAACGAGAAGCCTCTTCCATTGCTTTCTCTGTCCAAGCTCCTGTGTGAATGAAGTCAACTTCTTTGTTTTGGAAGAGATTCAAGGGAACCATAGAAAATTGCAAGGTTGCTCCACCTTGTAAGAATAATACTTTGTAATTTTCTGGGATTGCAAGAAGCGTTCTTAAATCCGCTTCAGCTTGATCGATAATGGATTGAAATTCTTTGGATCGATGACTCATTTCCATTACGGACATACCACTGTTCCCATAAGATAACATTTCATTCGCTGCCTGCTGCAATACTGCTTCAGGCAATACTGCTGGTCCGGCTGAAAAATTATAGACTCTTTTCATGATTAACTCCTTTTATAAAATTCGTTTTCCTTCGAGATAATATCGTTTTTCTTCTGCTTCGCCCAATGAGAATGATTTTCGTGGTAAAACGCCAAATTCTCGGATATATGGCAACAAAAGACTGCGGTCTAAAGGTGGCATAGATATCGCAATGGAATGTGGTGTTTTTGCGACAAGAGTTTTTAAGTTCTTAATCCCATGAATGAAGTCAATGGAACTTGCTTGATGTTTTTCTAAATAATCATCAAGATATTGTTGAATCAATTTGATTGCTGTAAAAGGATTGCTAGGAGCAGGTATGATGATTTCTTCATTCCCTTTAAAAACAGATAGTTTGGAATCTCCCGACAACAGTTCTTTTAATCCCGAAAGTAACGTATCATCTGTATCAAATATGATACGATGAATTGGCTCAAAGGTCAAGCCTTCATCATATAAACTGATCATTTCAACTAAAGCATATCGAGCAGGGTGTGTTTCCCTATCTTGGTCGTTCAATTTTACTTTTAGGTTGTCCCAACAGACTTTTGCAGCTGCTAAAGAATGATTTCCATCTCCCACAATCAAAGAGATGTCATTTGACATCGCTTCTAAACGATCGATAATCGGTGTAGTATTTTTTACAAAATACCCTTTCACATGACCGCCGTTCATATTTAAATTGAAATTATATAACAGTTCTAGTTGTTTGTGTTGATGATACAATTCTTCGATTATCCGATCGTTGTAGTCATCGACCAGTACCAATACATGTGGTAATTCGATTGGTGCTTTCTGGCGAATTTCAACTCGTGGGGGAATTCGTTCCGGGACTGTTTTCTCGGTTGCGCGGATTCTTCCGGTTTTATTCGGTTCGAATTCATACTCCTCCAAATCGATAGCTATTATTAAACCTAAACGCCTTTTGACAAAAGGCGTTTTACGCTCGACTAATAGGAATCCTTTGTATTCCTGAAAGATGTTGTTACGAAGGTAACGATTCATTGTTTCGTTCACCTTAGCAATCTGAACATCCATATGATCCTCCAAAAAAGCTTCTGGGAGGATCATATGATATGTAGATGGAACATTATCGACTTGGGATTTGAGCTGTTCCCAATACTCCGGTTCGGAGGTGAATTGGTCACAGGCGATGACTGCCCACGTCTCCTTATTAATAGAAGGACGGGGCAATAAGATGATCGGTGTTGTTACCAACGGCATTACAGAATTCCTTGATCCAACATTGCTTGATACACTCTCATGAATCCAGCGATGTTCGCTCCGACAACAAGATTTCTGTGGTCGGTATATTTTCTTGCTTCTGTATATGCTTTTTTGAAGATATCAGCCATGATGACTTCTAATTTTTGATCTACTTCTGCATAGGTCCATGGGTAATGCATTGCGTTTTGGCTCATTTCCAAACCAGAAACTGCAACACCACCTGCATTCGCTGCTTTTCCAGGAGCGAAGAGGATATCTGCATGTTGTAAATATTTTGTTGCTTCTAGTGTTGTTGGCATATTCGCGCCTTCCGCTACTAAAATACAACCATTTTCAACCAAAGCTTTTGCTCCTTCCAAAGGAAGTTCATTTTGCGTTGCACAAGGAAGCGCGATATCGCATGGCACTGTCCAAATGTTGGTTGGATTTGATTCAAATACTGCGGATGGTCTATATTCTAAATAGCGTTGTGAGAATTCAGGAATTTCTGCCGTTAACATCTTAACAATATTAAGGTCAAGACCGTTTTCGTCAAAGACATATCCATTGATATCAGATAACGCAATCACTTTCGCTCCTAATTCTTGAGCTTTTAGCGCTGCATACAAACCGACTTTACCACAACCTGAGATAATGACTTTTTTGCCTTCAAAGGTATCATTGCGATACACTTTTAACATTTCAGCAACAAAGTAGCATAAACCATATCCTGTGGCTTCTTTTCGAACAAGTGAACCACCATAGGTTAAACCTTTACCGGTAAGAACTCCTGTGTTCTCGTTTCTAATCTTACGATACATACCATACATATATCCGATTTCACGGAAACCAACGCCGATATCACCGGCTGGAATATCGGTATCAGGACCGATATGTCGGTATAACTCTTGCATAAAGTTTTGAGAGAATCTCATGATTTCTCCGTCGCTCTTTCCTTTCGGATCAAAGTCGGATCCACCTTTACCGCCACCCATAGGTAGTCCGGTTAGTGCATTTTTAAACGTTTGTTCGAACCCTAAGAACTTCAAGATAGATTCGTTAACGGATGGATGAAATCTTAATCCGCCTTTGTAAGGACCGATTGCCGAATTAAACTGAACTCGGTAACCGCGGTTGACGCGTACAACGCCTTTGTCGTCGACCCAAGTAACTCGGAATTTTACAATTCGTTCCGGTTCAATGATACGTTCCATGATAGAGAACTTTTCAATTTTTGGATCGTTGCAAACGATGAAATCCATCGCTTCAAAAAATTCTTCTACTGCCTGAATATATTCAGGTTGAGAAGGGTTTCTTTCTTGTGTTCTTTTGAACAAGTCATTCAGATACTCGCTATTAAACAATTTGCTCGCCTCTCTTTTTTTATATTTGTTCGATTGTCTTGCAATCGCTTGTATTTTTTCGTAAAAAAAGCATAATCAAAAAGGTTTATGCCGTTTTTTTAAGATTCTATTTTTCCTTTGCAATTTATTATCTTTTCCACATATTTGATTATACAATGAAAGCGCTTTTAATACAAGGATTATTTTCTCGTTTTTACAAATAATTACAAGATTTCCCAAATGTTTTACGCAAATGTTTTTTTTCGCTTTTTGAGAAGAAAAAAAAGCCAGAAAAAACTGGCTTCTTACTTCACAATCATTGTCCAATCTTTCGGACCTTCTATATCTCCATACTGAATTCCAACTAAGAGATCATATAGTTTGCGGGTAATGGGTCCTACCTCTGTTTCGCTAAAGAAAACATGTCGATTCCCCATGAAGTCGATGCTTCCAATCGGAGAAATCACAGCTGCTGTACCACACGCTCCTGCTTCTTTAAAAATCTCCAATTTGTCAATGAATACTTCTCCTTCAATGACTTCCAAACCGAGTTCCTTTTCCGCAAGATGCATTAAACTTTTCTTGGTAATACTTGGGAGTATAGAACTTGATTTCGGTGTAATAAATTTATTATCGTGTGTGATTCCAAAGAAATTGGCAGCTCCAACTTCATCGATTTTAGAATGGGTTAATGGATCCAAATAAATGCAATCTGCATATCCCATTTCTTTGGCTTGATGATGTGGCAATAAACTCGCCGCGTAATTTCCTCCGACTTTACTGTTTCCAGTACCGTTTGGTGCGGCACGATCGTATTGGGTGATGACAAATTTATTTGGGGCAAGTCCACCTTTAAAGTAACTACCAACCGGCGAGCATATCACACTAAAGATATATTCTTTGGCAGCTCGAACACCTAGGTTTCTTCCTACTCCAATAATAAATGGTCTTAAATATAATGTCGCTCCCGATCCATAAGGTGGAACCAAATCTTCATTGGCTTTCACCACTTGGAATACAGCGTCGATAAATTTCTCAGTAGGCACTTCCGGCATCAACAGACGTTGACAGGAATCCTGTAGACGCTTCGCATTCATTTCTGGGCGGAATAATTGAATTCTTCCATCCTTTCGACGGTAGG
Source organism: Bacillota bacterium (assembly GCA_003245625.1). Lineage (GTDB taxonomy): Bacteria > Bacillota_I > Bacilli_A > Izemoplasmatales > Hujiaoplasmataceae > 4572-104. The sequence continues at coordinate 22,880 of QKCT01000078.1, forward strand.
CTTTTAATCCCTCAAAAGCTTCTTGTCCATAATGAAGCGCTGGCGAGAAAGCAGAAATCTTGATACAATCATCCGATTTCAATGTCCCCTCATCCCACTTTCCGTCTTTGTAGTAGGAAATGTAATTCGCATGGGTTTCACGGCATTCAAATCCCAAGTTTGCATAGTCTGTTGTATTAATCAAAATATGTCCTCCAATTCGTTTTGTCGTCACTATCATTATATGATATGTTAGCGCTTTCTTCAAGAAGAATATACCGAAAATATATAAAACCTTTTTCAGTTCTCGAAAGATTCATCGGTTTTTGTTTCATCTTTTTGTAACAGTTTTAGTTGCAACTTATTATTGTATGCATATACTATTATAAACGCTGTTCAAAAACTATACAAATCCAAACTAATAACGTTCTTACATAAATATATACAAAGACTTTTATAATCATCAGACAAATGATATAATCACATCTATATATATTCATTTATATTAATGTCTGCTGTGTGACTTGTTTAGATTACTAATAATATAAATAGACTATGTAAGCGGTAGTTTTATTGAAAAATTACTCTGTTATAAATATACATAAATATTTGTTGCAGCAAAATGACCACATTTTTCGTATTATTCAATGTAATAGAGTTTAGGA
>QKCT01000087.1 GCA_003245625.1 Bacillota bacterium
AGAGATTATAACCATGAAAATTACAAAGCAAAACTTAAAGATTTAGAAGAAGCCTTGAGATTACTAAGCAAACAACACTTCGGTGGATTGTATTTAGAATCGTTCTCCTATCTATATCTGGTGATACTTAACATCGATAAACGGGTTACCAAACGAATTTCGGACCTGGTATGCAAGGAACTGAGTGAACTAGATCTACGAATCTCATTGCTTCAAGCTAATCATAGCGTTCGCACCGATAAATTAATTCAACTCAAGTATTTAAATGCTCTTACCGGCACAAGTAATCCAGTTATCTACGATAATAAGAATTTCCGTTACAATCAGGAATTATCCAAAACAATACTATTGAATGTAAATAAGTTCATAGAAGCCAAACGAATTCCTCTTACTTTTACTAGTATTCATCATTTATCGTCCAATAAGATTGGTCTTTATCAAGTAGACGTTTCGGCTTCTGCCATGTTAGGAGAAGAATCTACGTTAAATCGCGTTCTAGATTCTGCTGGATTGCATCTAGAATGGGACTATCTAGTCATTCATTCACTGAGTCTAATCGTGAAGCAACAGCCTTCGCAAACAGGATTTGTCGTTTTGTTAAGCGAAGACACTTGGAATGACAAAAAGCAACTAGCTAAGATTCAACGGAAAATCAAAGATTTGCCAATCCTATTGGCTGTGGATTTTAGCACCAACGTACCGAAAGAGACGATTCTTGAAATGAAAGAAAAGCACTTGTCTTTGTATGCAAGGAATTGTTTGAATCATATGTCTCCGAATCGAATCGATATTCTATTCCATTTTGATTATATCCAATTACAGATGAACGACTTGGGTTTAAAGAACATCAATCGTTTTTTGAATTTATTTGATACCTCCACTGCCTTCGTTTTACAATATGCAAATCAAACGTTAAAACGCTCTGACCTTGAGCCATATCGAATTGATTATGTCATCGGAGGAGCTTCCGAGAAACATGAAAGCGTTACCATATCGAAAACCTCAAGTTGACGCAATCCCTGTGTTATAATGAAATCGAAAAGACACAGGGGAGATAGTATTATGGGCAATAACTGGTGGAAAACAACTGCGATTTATCAAATCACACTAAAAAGTTTTTATGATGGAAACAACGATGGGATTGGGGATTTCATCGGGTTAACGGAAAAGTTAGAATATATTAAAAATCTGGGGATTGGTACCATTTGGGTCAGTCCCCATTATGCGTCTCCTATGGATGATAACGGCTATGATGTCAGCGATTACTATAAAGTGAATCCTGATTTTGGGACGATGGAAGACTTTAAACAGTTCATAACAAAAGCACATGAGATGGATATGCGCGTCATCACTGATTTGGTTTTAAATCATACATCGGATGAACATGAGTGGTTCCAAATCGCTTGTAATCCGGCGCATCCCGACTATTTGAAATATCATGATTATTATATTTGGCAAAAACCAAAGATGGACGAATCCGGGAACCGGATGAGACCGACGAGATGGTTATCCTGGTTTGGTGGTCCAACTTGGGATTACATTGAAGCAGTTGATGAATATTACCTCCACATTTTTTCAAAAAAAATGCCGGATCTGAATTGGCGAAACAAATCAGTTCGCGAAGAAATGAAAAAGATCATCCAATTTTGGATCAATGTTGGCGTTGATGGATTCCGCATCGACGCAGCGAATCACTTGGAAAAGAATTGGGACTTCCCTGACGCATATCCTGGATATGAGAATTTTTCTAGTTTACCTAAGCATCATGACTACCTTCAAGAACTTGGAAAAGAATACTTTGTTCCAAATGATTTATTGGCAATCGGGGAATCCGGTGGCGCTACCAAAGAAGCGGCATTAAAATATGTTGGCTATGGCTCCAATGAATTCAATTTATTGATTCATTTTGGTCATACTTGGGCGGATACCGATGATTCCAGTCCTTATTTCAAAGGGAAATGGGGTCATGGGGACTTAAGAGTCAAGGATATCAAATCTTCCTTCGCTCATTGGTATCAGATGTTGGAAGACAAGGGCTGGAATTTGATTTATTGGCATAATCATGACCAACCAAGAATCGTTAGTCATTATGGAAATGATAAAGAATATCGTGTAAAATCAGCAAAAATGCTGGCAATTGCGTTGTATTTCATGCCGGGAACATCGATTACCTATCAAGGAGAGGAAATCGGTATGACCAATGTGTTATACAATGATATTTCCTGTTTTAGAGATGTTGAAGTATTCACTGAATATCAAAACTTCTTGGACCGTGGCGCTAGTGTAGAGGATGCATTGCAATGCTTACGAGATCGCTCAAGAGATAACGCAAGAAGTCCAATGCAATGGACAGATGGATTATATGCCGGTTTTTCTACTCATGAACCATGGATGGAAGTGAATTACAATTACCCTTCCATTAATGTTGCTCAAGACGAACAAGATTCCAATTCGATATTAAAGACCTATCAATTTATTTTGGGACTACGAAATCTTGAACCAAATAATATCATTCGAGGAAGCATTCGTTTCATTGATATCGAAAGTCAAGAAAACTACTGTTATCGCAATCATGGGGAAACCCAAGATTATCTTGTTCTCTGTAATTTTACCAATCACGAGGTGGAAATCCATCTAGAAGAAGAGGATTTGGAAGATTTCACTTTCTTCTATTCCAATACTGAAGAAACAAAACTTCAATCCGATCTAATTCTGCAACCTTATGATGCATTTGTATTTCGAAAGTCAAACGTAAAAAAATAACGCGCACAGTCGAAACGACTTGTGCGTTTTTTCTTCTAAAATAGAATGAAAAGGAGAATATTTCGATATTCTAAAATGCTTTTCATATTTTAATAACTATGATAAAATATTAGGTATTGAGAGATAGGTGAAGATTATGAAACGGACCGAATTCAGAGAGTTGGTTATTCAACTTCTGTACATCGAGGCTGTCGGTGGTGACTTTGAAGTGAATGAGTACCCAGATGAGGTTTTTGAACAATTTCAGAATATTCAAAACAAAAAAGAAGAAATCGACGCTTTGATTAAGAAAAACTTAGTTGGTTATACAATCGATCGTCTAAATTATGTCGACTTAGCAATCGTTCGGAATTCTGTCTTTGAAATGATGTTTACGGATTTGCCAAAGGAAATCAGTATCAATGAAGCCGTTAATTTGACGAAACAATACTCCAACTTGGATGATGACTCAGCAAAACGCTTCAATAATCGTCTTTTGGATAATATTCGGAAGAGTTTGGAACAATAAATGGCAGAACGCACGTATTTAAGCGTATCGGCACTGAATCGTTATCTGAAATATCGCTTCGAACACGATGAGAATCTTCAAACCATCCTCTTGAAAGCGGAAATATCAAATTTTAAACGCCATTCAAGGGGTCACCTATATCTCACATTAAAAGACGATACATCACAGATTTCAGCAGTCATGTTTGCCGGGAATACCAAGGGTTTGAACTTTGAGCCAAAAGATGGAGACAAAGTAATCATCGAGGGGCATGTCAGCGTCTATGAACCATACGGTACTTACCAAGTTTATATCAATAAAATGGATTTAGATGGAATCGGTGATTTATATTTAGCTTATGAAAAATTAAAAGCAGAACTACAAAAACAGGGATTATTTGAGGATTCTCATAAAAGCAAGATTCCTCACTACCCTCGGGTTATCGGCGTTATTACAAGTCCTACAGGGGCGGCTGTACGGGATATCATAAATGTGATTTCGATTCGCTACCCTCTTGCCAAGATTATCATTTATCCGGCTTTGGTTCAAGGCGTCGATGCAAAAGAATCGATCACCAAACAAATCGTGAGAGCGAATCAGGATCGTTACGCGGATGTCTTAATCGTGGGGCGAGGCGGCGGGTCCATCGAAGATCTTTGGGGATTTAACGAAGAAATCGTCGCTAGAGCTATCTATCAATCGAGGATTCCGATTATTTCTGCCGTTGGTCATGAAACCGACTTTACAATTGCTGATTTTGTCGCTGATCTTAGAGCTTCGACACCTTCACACGCGGCTGAACTGGCAGTTCCATCCAAACAAGATATTCTGAAGTACCTGGGAAATATGAAAACTCGTTTTATGGTATCGCTGAATCAATCCTTGGAATTGTCGAAAAAGCATTTTCTTCAAACGACTAGGAATCATTATTTTCAACACCCAGAAAAAATTACAGAATCAAAGAAGTTAGCTTTGATGTATCTGGAAGATAAATTAAACGCTTATAAACCAGCGAAACGGATAGAGCATCTACAACAATCCATAATGCAGTATCAGATCCGCTTCCAACAAGCAATCTTAGCGAAAGTTAAGAACAAGGAAGGTCACTATATACAAATAAGCCAGAAACTAGATTTAGTGAATCCTCTCAATATCATGCAAAAAGGCTTTACAATCGTAAAACAAAGCGATGTTTTGAAGAAATCTGTCAAAGACATCGACACCGATCAATCTATCACCGTTTCATTTTATGACGGAGACTTGGATTGCAATATCATAAAGAAAGTAGTGAAATAAAATGAGCGAACGTACGTTTGAACAAAAAATGGAACAATTGGAGCAGTTAATTAAGAAATTGGAATCTGGAGATAATTCTTTGGATGAATCCGTAAAATTGTACCAAGAGGGCATTGCATTAGCCAAAGAGTGCCATCAAGAACTAGAAGCTGCAGAAAAGACCATTTTGGAATTAAGAACCGAAGAGGGCTTGGAAGACTTCAACAAGTAATCCGGGGGACAAGATGAATCTACTGGAAATCAAAGACCCGTCATTTGTAAAAGAATTGAATATGCAACAATGCAACGAACTCGCAAGCGAAATTCGTTCTTTTTTGATTGAATCCATATCGAAAACCGGAGGACATCTTTCCAGCAATCTTGGTATAGTAGAATTAACGATTGCATTACATCGTGTATTTGATTCACCAAAGGATCATTTCATCTTTGATGTTGGACATCAAAGTTATGTTCATAAGATACTAACGGGTCGCGCAAAAGATTTTCCGACCCTACGCCAATACAAAGGCTTGTCAGGATATCAAAAAAGATCAGAATCTGCTCATGATCCCTGGGAAGCGGGTCATTCGTCAACAGCGATAGCTGCTTTGGCTGGATTTGAAAGTGCAAAATCATTTAAACAAGAAAAGCATCGCAATATCGCAATTGTAGGGGATGGATCCTTGAACTCAGGATTATCGTTTGAAGCTTTGAATTATCTTGGACATTGTAATGATGTTGCACCAATCATCATTTTAAATGATAATGAGATGAGCATCTCCAAAAATGTCGGAAGAATGTCAAAATTATTGAATAATCTCCGTTCTTCTAAGATGTATCTTTCCGCGATTCATTCTAAGGCGAGATTTCCAAAAATAATTTATAACTTGAAAGTTCGTATTTCCAATAGTATACGTGGATTCGCGAATAATCTTTCGATGTTTGATCAATTTGGTTTCTCTTATTATGGGCCAATCGATGGACATGATATCAAAACACTTGAGAAATTCTTGACTATAGCAAAACGCAAAAACAAGCCAGTTGTCATTCATATCGTAACCAAAAAAGGAAAAGGATATCTTCCTGCTGAAACGGATACTTTGGGAAAATGGCATGGAGTTGGACCTTTTGAAATTGAAACAGGAGAATCCAAGAAACAGTTAAAAGAAAATACTCGTTCTTGGAGTACTATTTTTAGTGAACTAATCGAGCGCTACGCTCTAAATAATGACCATTTTCGGATTATTATCCCGGCGATGATTTATGGATCTGGACTCGTTGAGTTCCAACAGAAGTATCCAGATAAGATCATCGATGTCGGTATCTGTGAATCTTTTGCAGTTTGCTACTCCACTGCTTTGGCAATGAATGAGATGCAAATATATGTTCCAATCTATTCTTCTTTTTTGCAAAGAGCCTATGATCAAGTCTCACACGACTTAGCTCGTCAAGATGTAAAAATTGTTCTTGGAATTGATCGCGCAGGATTAGTAGGTGGTGATGGAGATACTCATCAAGGCATCTATGATATCGCTTATTTACGCCATATACCTAATATGGAAATCGTTCAACCAGCGACCATGCTTGAAGCAAGACAGCTACTTGATTACGCGTTTCATACTGCCAAGCATTCGGTAGCGATACGCTATTCTCGTGGGACATCTCAATGGATGGATACAAGTGATTTTGAACCGATCACGAAACCGAGTTGGACTGTTTTCAATCAAAACGGTCAGGTGAACCTTATCGCCTATGGAGATAATTACATTCGCATGCAAGAGATGATTGAAAACGAAAACCTCAAAGTCAATCTCTACAACGCCCGTTTTATCAAACCATTAGACGAAATTTGTGTTACTCAAATTCTAAATTCTGGTTTAAAAACCTTTGTATTAGAAGACGTAACCATTGTTGGTGGTTTAGGATCAGCAATCTTTGAATTCGCTCAAGCACAAGACTTACCAACGAATACCCTTAAGATCCTCGGTTTACCGGATCAGTTCATAGAACACGGAACCGTTGAAGAGATTTGGAAACAATACGGATTGGACAATGAAACAATCCGCAATACAATATTGAAGTAACAAGGAGTTCTTATCGGTGCTACAACATCTTAGGATCGAGCATTATGCGATCATCGACGAACTGAATCTGGATTTCTATGAAGGCATGACAGTACTAACCGGAGAAACAGGAGCCGGAAAAAGTATCATCGTCGATGCCATCACTCTTTTACTGGGAGAACGCGCTTCCAGAGAGATGATATCTTCCAAAGCCGATACCGCAACGGTAATCGGTCGTTTCTCTTTGGATAATGAGAAAATGAAGAATGTTCTTAAAGAGAATGAGATTGATTATGAAGACAGCGTAGAAATATCGAGAACAATTTCGAAAGACAATCGCAATATCGTTAAAATCAATAATCAAGTTTCTTCGATTAAAGTGCTCCGTGAATTAGCGATGTATTTAGCGGATATCCATTCTCAATTCGATACAAATCGTTTGATTAATCCAGAGAATTACCTTTCTTTAATCGATAATTTTCGGAAAGAACGCATCCTTTCCTATCTGAAATCCTATCAAAACGCTTTGGAAACATACCAACATGAGTACTCTGCATACAAACTGCTAATCAAAGAAAAAGAAGATACGTTGCGACAACTTGATCTTTATACCTTTCAACTGAAAGAGTTGAAAGGATTAAAACTGGTAAACGAGGAAGATGTTCAACTATCGGAACAAATTAACTTGATGGAGAATCTAGATAAGATCAACACTGTTTTAGAGCAATTCAATGTGGCCATGGATGAAGGGCTTATCTTGGATCAATTGTATCGACTGAAACAAGATTTATCTTCTATCTCTTCGACTTCTTCCGATTTCGAGAGTTTAGGGAATCGCATGAATGATCTCTATTATGAACTTGATGATATTCATTCCACCTTACAGGATAAGCTAGACCGATTGGAATACGACCAAAATGAATATGAATCGATGATTTCCCGTTTGAATAGTTTGGAAAAGATTCAAAAAAAATATGGGAAATCGATAGAAGAATTATTGGACTACCAAAAATATTTAGAAGCCCAAGTTAATAAAGCGGATAATTATGATGAAATTCTGGAAGAACAACGCGAAAGTGTCCGAGGCACCTTCTCACTACTTCTCGAAGAAGCACTGAAATTGCGCGAATTCCGGAAGGATTTGGCAATGAAAATCACTAAGGAAATCAAAGAAACATTAAAAGATCTTGTGATTCTTAATGCTGATTTTGAAATTATATTTCAAGAGGATCTACCAAAAGATGAATTAGACTCCCATCTTTTTACTGAGTCAGGAATCGATTCAGTAGATTTCTATATTTCAACCAATATTGGAGAGCCATTAAAACCGTTATCAAAAACTGCATCCGGTGGTGAAATGAGTCGGGTAATGCTTGCCTTTAAATCGATCTTTGTCCGCAGCAATCAGATATCGACGATTATCTTTGATGAGATTGATACGGGTATCAGTGGGTTTATTGCCAAGCAAATCGCAAAAAAAATCCAAGAAATTGCCAAGATTTCTCAAGTTATTTCGATTACACATATTCCTCAAGTAGTTGCGACAGGAACCCATCATATCGCAGTTCGAAAACGAATCGAAAATAAGATGACAAAAATCTCTGTTGGATACCTCGATTACAATGAACGAGTTCAAGAGATTGCGAAGATGATTTCGGCAGATAAAGTAACAGAGGCGTCAATCGAAAGCGCAAAAGAATTACTGTTATCTGAATAAAGTAAAAAAAAAGATGATTTCTATGTGAAATCATCTTTTCAATTGTTTGTTAGGATTAACTTAAAACAGAAATCATGTTATAGATTGCTGCTACGAACAATCCCAGTATCATACCCAATGCAAGGATTACGATGATAACTTTCCCAACACGACTTTTTGTCGGGTTGAACGCTCTTGCTTGTTCACGACTTACTTCGTGTTCTGCTGGTTTTGTAGTTTTTCTTTTCTTAGACTCAGCCATTGGTATCACTCCTAAATGATTTTTACTCATATATTATAAACTAAATGCAATGAAAAAGAAAGCATTAATTTAAGGGTTTTTGGTTTTTTAAGAAATCGATGACTTCTTTGGTCAAACGAGATGGTGTAGAAGCACCGCTTGAGACACTAACGCGGTTCACTCCGATCAAGTCAGCGATATCGATATCCGCGACGGTTTCAATCAATTTTGTTTTCGTGTTTGTGATATTTTCACTGATTAACGCCAAATTTTTGGTGTTATTTGATCGTGGATCACCAACGATATAACATAAGTCGACGTTTACATTCGCTTGAATGATTGCATCTTGACGCAAGCGAGTGGCGTCACAGATTTCCTCAGAAATCAGTGTGTTTGGATAACGTTCAATAATGGAATGGATAATCTCTTTGATTTCAAACAAACTGAAGGTTGTTTGATTGGTAACAAAAATTGGTTTTTCATTTGTATGTGGAATATCAGAAATCTGTTCAATCAAATGAATGTCCGTACATAAAGACGTAGCAGCAACCGCCTCGGGATGTTTGTGTTTTCCAATGTAAAAGATGGTGTATCCTTTGTTTGAATACTCTTTAATCAAATCAAACGTTCGGTCAACATCCTCACAAGTGGCATCAATATAGGGTATTCCTTTTTCTTCTAAACGAAGCTTTACTGCAGGGTCAGTTCCATGTGCGCTTAAGACTACAGTGCCAGATTCAATGGATTCGGCTAGTGCCAAACGGCTATCACCACGATCGTCTAGGGTAATGACACCCAATTCTTCCAATTCATGGATTACATGCTTATTATGGACAATATATCCCAAGACATAGATTGGTTTTTTGGTTGTTGGATCGTAGTATGCATTTTTGACAGCTTGGATTGCTTTTGTCACGCCTTTGCAATAGCCTCTAGGAGTTATACTGATTACTTCCATTTTGACCTCTTTCTGTTTTACATTTCTGTGTTTCTATTATATAATATATATGAGATTTTTACAAAGGAATTGGTTATGAAGCTATTTAAACAAAAGTTTATCAATGAAGCACTGGATTTCTTAGAATTCAGTGAGTTAACAGAAGTACAAGAAACGGTGATTCCATTATTGGAACAACATAAAGATTGTATCGTAGAAGCAAACACGGGTTCTGGAAAAACCCATGCTTTTTTATTGCCTATTTTTGAAGCGTTAGATCCGGCTTTAGCACAAGTTCAAGCTTTGATACTGGCGCCAACAAGAGATTTAGCGAATCAAATCTATGAATTTGCGATGGAGATTTCTTCGAAAAGCGTTCAACCGATAACTATTGATTTATATATTGGTGGCTCAGATCGTGATCAGGTACTGGCGAATCTAAATAAGCGCCAACCTCATATTGCAATCGGTACTCCCGGTCGAATCTTTGATTTAGTCATTAAAGAAAATATTTTAAAAGCTTATACTTGCGATTATTTCATTATCGATGAAGCAGATATGACCTTAGAACAAAACTTCATGGAAGAAGTTGGTTCCGTGTTGGATATCATTCAACCAAAAGCGACCAAAGCTGTTTTCTCCGCTACGATTCCAAATGGACTTAAACCGTTTTTAAAGAAATACTTGAAAAACCCAGTAAACGTCGACGTCCATCCAAGACAAGTATCTAGTTTGCAGATAGAACATATGTTTATCAAGACCAAAGAACAAGATCGATTTATTGGATTAAAGCGGATTATATCCGCCATTAATCCTTATTTGGCTATTATATTCTGTAACACCAAAGAATCTTCTGAACTTGTCTATAACTGGATGAAACAATTATCGATGAATGTGGTTCTAATTCATGGTGGCCTCGATTATCGAAAAAGAAAACAATTGATGAAACGAATCGAACGTCTAGAGTTTCAATATATTGTCGCAACCGATATCTTTTCTAGAGGAATTGATATTAAAGGTGTCAGTCATATTATTAATTACGAATTACCTAGTCGAATTGATTTCTACATTCACCGTACTGGACGTACAGGTCGGGTTGATTTTGACGGAATGGCAATCTCGTTATACGAGTTCAATGATAATTCCTATTTAGATAAGTTGGAAGCTAAAGGAGTTCGTTGCGCATATAAAGATATCAAGGATAAAGAAATCGTGGATGCCACCGTACGTCATCAACGCGCAAAACGCGAATGGAAAGAAAATGAACTCGATTACCAAGCAAAACTCACTGTAAAAAAACCGAAGAAGATTAAACCCGGATATAAGAAGAAATACAAACAAGAAGTTGCTAAAGCCAAAAAGAAATTGGCTAGAAAGAAGTAAACTATGGGACTTCATGTTGTATTATACCAACCAGAAATACCGCAGAACACAGGGAATATTATTCGTACTTGTTTGGGTACGAATACAACTTTGCACCTCATTAAACCTCTTGGTTTCAAACTCGACCCTAAATATGTAAAACGCTACAGTGCAAACCATCTAGAAGAAGCGAATTATATTGTTTATGAAAACTATGAGGAGTTTCTGACGAAAAATGAAGGTGAGTTTTACTTCTTAACTCGTTATGGAAAACAACCTCCAACAGGTTTTGATTTTCATGATAAAGAAAAAGAGATTTATTTGATTTTCGGGAAGGAATCCACTGGTATTCCAAAAGAAATACTGAGAGAACACTTGGACAATTGCATCAGACTTCCATCCAATGACAAAATTCGCAGTTTAAATTTAGCGAATACCGTTGCAATCATGATATATGAAGTGTTGGGGCAACAGGATTATCCAGGTTTATCGAAAACCGAACCGGAATCTCTAAAAGGAGAAGACTGGTTACTTCAATAAGAAAGGGTGGGAACATGTCGGATCACAGACAGATTGTACTCCATAGTTATAAGCACGACCAGACGTTGCATCGAGTTTGGAAATCCGAAACCTTACTCGATGAAAACGATGAAATCATTATCGTTGCCAACCAGAGAACTAGAGTTGTTGAAGCAAATGGAAGATATTGGTACACCAAAGAACCTTCTGTTTCATTCTTTTTTAAGGATCATTGGTATAACGTGATTGGTATTATCAAACAAAACGAAATTCAATTCTATTGCAACCTATCCAGTCCTATTTTAATGGATCAGGAGGCACTGAAATACATCGATTATGATCTCGATATCAAAGTTGATGGGAAGTTTAAATACAATGTGCTAGACCGAAACGAATTCAATCGAAATCAAGAGCGAATGGCGTATCCTGAAGAAATCAAACAGATACTAATGCTTGAATTACAAGATTTAAAGGATCGCATTGAACGTAGAGATTTTCCATTTGATGCGAAGACTGTTCGTTATTGGTATCAAGAGTTTTTGAAAGTGAAAGGAGAATAAACACATGCTACAAGATCCAAGAATCATTCAATTGGCAAATACGTTAGTTCATCACTCATTGGGAGTGGAACCAAACGATAATATCGTTATTTATGCCAATGTTACAGCAAAACCTTTGGTCTTAGCTCTCATCGAAGAAATCAAGAATAGCGGTGCAAATCCGTTTGTCGAGATGAATGATGATGACTATACGAGAGGAATGTATCAAGCTCAAAACAAAACGATTTTAGACTTAAAAATGAAATGGTTGAAAGAAAAACTAAATGATATTCACGGGTTCATTGCAATTCATGCACACGAATCCGATTATACGTTTGCTGATGTTTCGCAGCAGGTATTGGATTATCGGAAAGCAATGCAACCACTCCAAAAAACACGTTTGGCGAAGAAATGGGTATTATTAAACTACCCTACAGAAGGCGGAGCTCACAAGGCTAAAATGTCTTATTCGGATTATGTGGACTTCATGTTAGACGTTATGAATGTGGATTATCCAAAAATGGGACGTGACCTAGAACCACTCAGACAATTAATGGAAACAACAGATAAAGTCCGTATCGTTTCACCTGGTACAGACCTTAGTTTCTCTATCAAAGACATCAACGTTGTTCCTTGCTATGGTCAAAACAACGTACCTGATGGTGAGATATACACTGCCCCAGTTCGTGATTCCGTGAATGGAACCATTACTTATAACACACCATCTCCTTTTCGAGGACTGGTGTTTAATCAAGTCTCCTTAACCTTTGAGAATGGTAAAATTGTAAAATGTAGTAGTGATCAAGATCAGGAATTACTGGAAGGAATCTTCAACACAGATGAAGGCGCTCGCTATGTTGGTGAATTCGCGATCGGTGTAAACCCAAAAATCAATCAACCGATGACCGATATCCTTTTTGACGAGAAAATCATGGGATCTATCCATTTTACTCCTGGCATGTCATATGACAGCGCTCCAAATGGGAATGACTCTGCGATCCATTGGGATTTGGTTCTTATTCAAACACCACAATACGGTGGTGGTGAAATTTGGTTCGACGATGTACTGATTCGAAAAGATGGGCTATTCATCATTGACCTACTAAAGCCACTGAACCCATAAAAATTATAATATCGAAGAAGAAGATTAATTTTGAAATTAATCTTTTTTTATGGTATAATTTTTAGCAAGGGATGTGATACTATGGAAATGATTTACAGAGTCAAGAAACCAGAAACGATACAACGTTTCATGCAGGAGAATAACATTCCATCCAAGATTTTGGAACTGGATAACAACAAACCAATCATCATGGTGAATGGCAAATCAAAAGCCAAAAAAGACACCGTGAAAAAGAACGAGAAAATACATTTCTTTGTCAAGGATGAACCATTTGATACTTCGGTTGTTCCGGAAGATTTAAATCTTTCTGTTCTCTATGAAGATCCTTACTTTTTGATTGTAAATAAACCTGTTGGCATGCAAATGATGATCAGCAAGGCTCACAACAAGAGTACTTTGGCAAATGCTTTGAACTATTATTATCAACAAAACAAGATTCAATCGAAGATTCACTTTGTAACAAAGTTAGATCGTGAATCATCGGGATTAATCGTTGTTGCGAAACATCGTTTTGTAAAATATCTATTAAGCGAGCAAAACCAAAATGCAATCACCACTTATTTCAAAGCGATTGTAAAAGGGAAACTCGATTTAAAAGAAAGTTCCATCCCATTGCCTATCTCCCGTATTGAGGGATCGGTTCAACGTGAAATCTCCGAAGATGGAGTCGATTGTATTACCAACTATCGCGTCATCAAAGAAATCGGTGGATATTCTTTGGTTGATGTTTGGGTAACGAATAAATTGGCTCATCAAATCCGAGTTCACTTTGCCTACTTTAATTTCCCAATTGTTGGAGATGATTTGTATGGTGAAGCTACGGATAATGAATTGATGCTATACTGTTACAAAATGGATTTCGACCATCCAATCACAGAAGAGCATATTCGTTTAGAATTAACAGAACCTGAATATTTCAAAAAAAGACTCCAAGGAAAATAATAACTATGAAAAAAATTCTTCTGATTTTAGTACTTGGTATCACAGTCACTTTATTTGCTTGCGATCGAAACACTACAACAACTAGCAACCAAGTTACAACCTTAGGAAGCGATATTGTTGATTTCAATACGAAGACAAATCAAGGGACCGAAATTCTAACAACAGAAGAGACAAATACAGATGACGTAGCTTATGAGACGCTGTTTGATGACAGCGTATACAAGCGATTCGTCATCTCTTTTTCTACTGAGAATTTCATGAAGTTGATCGACGATATGGAAAACTATTACGATGAATTTGGTAGCTATCGAGACAATACGATTCAAGAAGTAGATATTACTTATACCGATAGTGAAGGCAACGTCATGACCATTAATGAAGTTGGATTTCGTACCAAAGGAAACGTGTTCTCACGAGTTCTTCCAGTTGTAAAAGATGGTGACACAATCGTAGGTTATCAACAGGTTTCCTTCCAATTGGAGTTTAACGAAACCTTTGACTATGTCAATAACTCAACGGAATATGAGTCTTTAAAATCAAGAGAAGTTTTTGATTTGGAACAATTAAACTTTAAAAACATCCGTTCTGGGGATTATGGTGTTGTTACCGAAGCGATCGCATATGATCTCTATAAAGAAGCAGGAGTCATCACCTCGGAAACCTCGTTTGCGATTGTCTATTTTGATATAGACGGCGTTGTAGTTCCTTATGGTTTGTTTTTATTACAGGAACCGATTGATGACGTTTTTGTAGAACGCTATTTTGGAAAGAATCAAGATGGTACCATTGGCGATCTCTATAAATGTACCTGGCAAACAGAACCAGCTACTCTAAAAAGTGGTTATCAAAGTTACTCCTTAGGCGTTTCTGATTATATGGAAGGCTATCGTCGTACTTATGCATTAAAAACCAATAAGGACGAAGCCGATTTTAGTGCGTTTACAACTTTTATCAATACTGTGAATCAAACCAATATTACAAACTATTATGATCTCATTAGCACAACGTTAGATATGGATGCCTTTGCAAAAGCAATGGCGATGGGCTTCTTGATTGGATCCGCGGATGATTTTCGTTCCAACGCCAATAACTATTATCTATATTTTAATAATGGTCATGTTTATTACATTCCCTTTGATATGGATAACGCACTTGGTGTGGGTTGGAATCCTTATGGTGATTATGGTTTAAGTTTGGATATTGATGCGTTACAACCATCGAACTGGTATGATTACCCGAATAGCGATATGGTATTAATCTATTCTCTATTACAAGATCAAGATTTCTTAGACGTTTATTTGGCTTATCTCAATCAATATACTAGTACTGACGGTATTTTTGATTATTTGGAATACAGTGCACGATTCTCCTTGATTCAAAGTTTGTACGAATCCGAGATTCAAGAAAACGGCCACCTTGGTGTTACGTTCTTCTCAATGGATGATCGATGGATTTCTCCAATGAGTTATTATACTGCCAAAAAAGGCGAGGTTCAAAATCAACTCGCGGAGTTGGGGATCCAATGAAACTGATCTATAAGCGAGTTCTTTTGATCGCTCTTTTGATCCTCAGCACTGGCTCATTGTCGGTTTATGCATATTACCATCAAGACGGCAGCGATGTATCCCAATATATGGTGGCTAGGGATGGTAGCGATGATTATGACCGTCTATTCGATAACGAAAACTTTAAAACCTTTACCATTCATTTTGAAGAATCTGTTTTTGAAAACATGATTCAAACGATGCAGACGCATTTTGATTTATATGGAGATTATATCGACAATACTATGTATCCAGTTGATGTCACCTATACGGATAGCACCGAATCTTTTACAATATTATCCGTCGGTTTTCGAACCAGAAGCTCAACATCTAGAAATCTACCTAGAACCACAGATTGGCGTGGGCGTGATGTGTATCATCAGACCAGTTTCCAACTTCAGTTTAATGAAACCTTCGATTATTTGGATCAAACCAACCTGCATGAAATTCTAAAAACCAGAGAAGTCTTCAATTTAGAGCAGTTGAATTTTGAATATTCGCAACTCTACGAGGGAGATTACGATCAAGCAATGATTTCGGAAGCCTTTACTCATTATTTATATCGAGAAGCAGGCTTAATCGTTGCGAACGCATCCTATGGTCTGGTCTATTTGGAAATCGGAGATACTTTGGTACCTTATGGTTTCTTTACTTTCATTGAGCCAATCGACTCTGAATTTCTAAAAGACAATTTTAAAAGTGATTTAGCTTTAGATTACGGTGATTTGTATAAGATTACGGATGTTCAAACCGAAGGGGACTTAGGATTGGATTTTGCAGATTATCTTGGCATCAATACCGATACACAAAGATATACCTACTCTTTAAGAAATAACACATTAGATGGGACAAGAAGAACCTTTGACAGTTTTACTGGTTTCATAGATAATATCAATAATCAGGAGTATGCCCAAACGCATTTAGATACCTTGATTGATGTCGATTTATTTGTTCGCTATCTTGCAATTGCATTCTTAGTTGGAAATACCGATGATATTCGTTATAACTTTAACAACTATTACTTGTATTTTGATGTGTATGACCAACAAGCCACCTTTATTCCATTCGATTTAGATAGTTCCTTGGGATTTGGTAAATCCTTGGATTTAACAGGAATTTATACCACCAAATGGTCAATTGACTACAATCTTGAAACTACAAGCCCGCTTGTACGCTTGATCTTTGAATCAGAAGTTTACTATTCTCTTTATCAAAGCTACTTACAAGAGTTTATCGATACATTTTTCCAATATCAAGAATTTTATGATATGTACATTATTGCAAAGGATCTTTATCAAGATATTTTGATAAATGAAGGTCATTTGGGTAATAAAACCTTCGATATTCGGAATGCTGCGTGGTATTTTACAACAAAGACAAATTCTGTTTTAAGTGAATTGCAATAAAAAAGGACTGAATAAACAGTCCTTTTTTGATTGATTTTCTTATACTGGTGGTAAAACGTCTTGGAAGAATGTCGCAACGACAACGAATGCAAGAATTAAGAAATACAAGAATCCGATGACTTTCTTTCCGGAAACCAATTCCAATCCTGCAAGACCTGCTAAGACATAAACCAAGTAAATCTTGATGGTATTAAAGATATCCAAAATCGTATCCATACCTTCGAAATCGAATCCAATCCATCCTTGTGCGAGTTCGAAAGCGAATAACAAGATGACGAGGAATCCTACCAATTGCCCGAGAACATTAAAAAACTTTTTCATATTACCCTCCTATATCTATATTATGTATTGAAGCAACAAATTAAATGTATTCTCAACGGCGAGACGATGAGTTCTCTCCATTCCATGAGAAGCATGGACACCAGGACCGATTAATCCTCCTTTGATGTCCTTCCCGCCTCGAAGTGCGGCGGAAACATCTGATCCATAATAAGGATAAATATCAGTGGCATAGTCAATGCCGCCAGCAATAGAGGCTTCGACCAAACGGTTTACGATATCAATATCGTAAGGTCCGGAAGAATCTTTGCAGCAGATAGATACCTGTCTTTCTGTACAAGAAAGATCATCACCGATACACCCCATGTCGACGGCGATTAGTTCGTCAACGTCAGGAATATAAGAAGCACCATGACCAACCTCTTCATAAGTGGAAATGATGAAAGTGAGATTGTGTTTTGGGGTTGTTTTTGTTTCATAAAGATATTTCAATACACCAAACAAAATGGACACAGACATTTTATCATCTAGAAAACGGCTCTTAATATATCCGGAATCTGTAATCACTGTTTTTGGATCAAAGAAGACAAAATCGCCAGCAGCGATACCTAAGTCTTTTGTTTCCTTTTGAGTGGTTACGACTTCATCTATCCGAATTACCATATTTTCAGGATCTCTGGATTTCGTCGAAGCATCTTTAAAAACATGAGATGCAGGACTGGTAGATAGAAATGTGCCGGTATATAATTTTCCTAAACGAGTTCGAATCTTGCAATACTCTCCATCTAACGTTGGCCAGATCGGACCACCAATCGTTGTGAACTTCAAAGATCCATCGGATTGTATGCTTCTAACCATCGCACCTAATGTATCGACATGTCCTGATAATCCAACCGTATATTCGTCGGTTCCTTTGACGTCGATAATCAAGTTTCCTTTTTTCGTTAAATAGTTGGAAAACCCGTATTTTTGGGCTACATCCTGTAAATACGCAATCACTTCTTTGGTATAGCCAGATGGAGAAGGGATATTAATTATCGTTTTAGCGATTTCCAAGATATCGTCTGTGTAATTCTTCATATGTATCACCTAAACGTATTATAACATATCTTTCGGCTTTGCAAATGGGATAATCGCTTTTATTTATTTTTTTTTATGATAAAATAGTCTTGTAAGGATGTGATGATATGGTAGTCGTATTTGGAGGGGCATTTAATCCACCAACCATCGCCCATAAAGCGATTTATGACCACATAAAGAAGTCGATTGATTTCTCGCATTTCATCTATTTGCCGGTATCTAGTCTGTACACCAAATCATCTCTTGTTTCCAACGTCCACCGGTTGAAGATGCTAGAATTAATGACGCAAGATATGGAAAAAGCCGAAGTATGCGACTTGGAAATGGGGGATTCCGATTTCTTAGGAACCTACCATTCTTTACTGCGAATTCAAGAACAGTATGAAGAAGATGTCGCTTTTGTCATCGGTGCCGACAACTTAAAAAACATCCATAATTGGAAGCATGCGAAGAGTTTGTTATCGGAGTTTCACTTTATCGTGATCAATCGAAACAACATCGATATTGCATCCTATATCCAGCAGGACAAGCATTTAAGAGAGTATCAGGATCATTTTATTATCATTCCGCATTTTGATATGAATATTTCGTCGACAGCGTTTCGTGAGACATTCGATCCGGAATACGTCCCTGATGTTGTCTTTGAATACATCATGTCTCACGGCTTATACTAGAGGTACATATATGAAATATGGTTTTTTAAAGGTTTCTTTGATTAGTCCCAAACTACAAGTAGGAAACCCAAAATTTAATATCGAAGAGATGAAACGGGCGTTGACTGATAATCATAGTTCCATCGCTGTTTTTCCTGAACTTGGTATAACCGGATACTCTTGTGGAGATATTTTCTTTCAAAAGAGTATTTTTGATGACGCAAACGCTGCGATTTCAAATTTATTGGAAGATAATCCATTTTCTGGTGTCATCATTTTAGGAGCACCATTAATCATCGAAGAGATGGTTCTTAATTGCGCTGTCGTTATACAAAAACAAAAGATTTTGGGAGTTGTTCCTAAATTCTATTTACCAAACACCAAAGAATATTACGAAAAACGATGGTTCAAAAGCGGTTTTGATGTCGTCGAACATATCGATACCATTACCCTCCTCGGTCAAGTAGTTCCATTTGGTAATCTTTTATTTCATGACAAAGGTATCAAGTTTGGGATTGAAGTCTGCGAAGATATGTGGGCAACCATTACTCCTGGAAATCTACTCAGTGTCAATGGAGCCAACATCATATTTAATATTTCCGCTTCTAACGAGACAGTCGGAAAAGATGTGATTCGTAGAAACGCAGTGTTAGAGCATTCTCGAAAGAATTGCGGGATTTACGTTTATTGTTCTGCAGGTGCAAGTGAATCCAGTTCTGAAACTGTCTTTTCTGGACATAATATTGTTGGAAACAACGCCAGATTAGTAAAAGAAGCTAATTTATTTAGTTTGAAAACCGAAATCATGTATGTTGATTTGGACTTATCTCGTTTGGAGTATGAACGAAGAAGCAATTCCTCTTTCCGAGATTCGATTTTAAAATATCGACTGAAATATCAAAATGTTCCAGTAGAAATTTCAGAAGAGACCGAATATCGTTTTGAAGAAAAACTAGATTCTCTCCCTTATGTCCCAAAAAAAGAGATTCGTTCCAGTTTTGATAAGATTCGCTCGATTCAAGAGTTTGGTCTTGCCAAACGGTTGGAACATATTGGCACAAAACATATCTTAATCGGTGTTTCTGGTGGTTTAGATTCGTCTTTGGCATTGCTTGTCGCATGCCAAGCATTTGACCATTTAGGATTAAGTCGAACAGGAATCCATGCCTATACTATGCCTGGATTACACACGTCTGATCGGACCAAATCGAATGCGAATCTATTAATGGAGCACTTAGGCGTATCCTATGATGAGATCGATTTAAAACAACATATCCTCGACCATTTAGCATTGTTAAAGCACGACCAGAAAACACAAGATATTACTTATGAAAATACCCAAGCGAGAGCTAGAACGATGGTTTTGATGAATCTTGCCAATAAGTTTAATGGGATCGTTCTAGGAACAGGCGATTTATCCGAAATCGCACTTGGTTGGTCTACTTATAATGGGGATCAAATGTCGATGTACAACGTGAATGGTGGGATTCCTAAAACTGTTGTGAAATTCATGATCAAGAGTTACGCTGATTATGTTTACGAAAGTCCTGTCAAAGAGATTTTGTATGATATCATCGATACTCCTATCACTCCTGAACTAGCAGATAAACAAGAAACAGAAGATATCATTGGAAAATATGAAGTAAACGACTTCATTCTCTATCGCTTTTTAAATTGTGGAGATGATCCGGAACGCATCAAGTTCTTATTGCAAAACAGTTTTTCGTTAAACCAAGAGGAGATTCATCGCTATGTGGACTCTTTCTTTCAACGATTTTATTCGCAACAGTTTAAACGAACAGCCAGTCCTGACTCTCCGAAGGTCTTTGAGAGTGCATTGTCACCGCGAAGCGATTATCGTATGCCTTCGGACGTAAAGAGGTCAAAATGAGTAAGAAAAAAGTAATTGTAGGTCTTTCTGGGGGAGTGGATTCCGCTGTTTGTGCCTATTTATTGTTACAACAGGGGTATGAAGTAGAAGGGTTGTTCATGAGAAACTGGGATAGTGCGATGAACAATGATATTCTTGGCAATCCCGATTTGTACAATGATGTTTGTCCTCAAGAAGAAGACTATATGGATGCTTTGGCTGTAGCAGAACATCTTGGGATCGTTTTGCATCGTCATGACTTCGTTCAAGAGTATTGGGACAACGTCTTCACGTATTTCATTGATGAATACAGAAAAGGAAGAACTCCGAATCCGGATATTCTATGTAATAAATATATTAAGTTTGCCACATTCCGTGAAGTAGCTGAAAAGCTTGGTGCGGATTTTTATGCTTATGGTCATTATGCAAGAACAAAACTAGTAGATGGAGAAGTTCAGTTGTTACGAGGAATCGATAACAATAAAGATCAAACCTACTTTTTATCGCAACTGACACAAAGTCAGTTGCAAAATACCTTATTTCCAGTTGGTGAACTTGAGAAGCCTAGGGTACGAGAAATCGCACTAACCAATCAAATCCCTACTGCCAAGAAAAAGGACTCTACCGGTATATGCTTTATTGGAGAACGCAACTTCCGTGATTTTTTAAAGAATTACATCTTTACAAAACCAGGGGCAATACTCGCGGATGATGGCAATCAGATTGGTACTCACGATGGTTTAATGTACTATACTATCGGACAACGAAAAGGTCTTGGACTGGGGGGGATGAAAGAATATAGTAATCAACCTTGGTTCGTCATTGGAAAAGATTTAGAACAGAATACCTTAATGGTTGGGCAAGGAATCAATCATCCATACCTTTTTAGTGATCAAGCTATCGTAGAAGATGTCAATTGGATTCCCAGTAAGCGTTTCGAAGGAACACTGGAATGTACCGCGAAATTTCGATATCGCCAAAAAGATTCGCCAGTGACACTCGAATGGTTAGACAATGGCAGATTGAATGTAAGCATGAAGCAACCAGTAAGAGCAGTGACGCCAGGACAAGCTGCTGTTTTCTATTTGGGTGATATTTGCTTAGGTGGTGGCGTTATTCAAAGTGCATACTTTGAGTCACAGCAGCGGAAATATTAGGAGGCACAATATGAAATTAGGATTATGTCTTTCTGGTGGTGGAGCAAGAGGCGCCTATCAAATAGGTGCTTGTATGGCATTGAAAGATGCGGGAATCTTCGAACATATTGAAATGATTTCCGGCACCAGTATCGGCGCTGCAAACGCTGCTTTAATCGCTAGTAAACCACTTGAAGAAGTTCGTAATATTTGGTTTGATATCCCCGAAGAAACGATCTATCAGACAGAGAATTTCTTTAAAAGAATATTCAAAGAAAAAACCAGAATCATGGTCAATGGTATCTATGAAATTGATAACCTTGAGAAGATATTGGATGCAAATTTGGATTACATTGCCTTAAAACAAAAGAAAGTGTATGTCACACTCTCTTCTGGAGGTTCAGATGAAGAAGGCATTATGGCTTTAATAAAAGCTTCTTACAAGCATTTCTTCAAGCATGACGATCAAGTAATTTATTGCCCTTTATGGGAACAAGAGCAAGACCTCATCAACAAGCAAATCATCGCATCTTGTTCCATTCCGGTTATTTTTTCGCCAATGGATATTGATGGGAATCATTATTATGACGGTGGTGTATATGATAATGTACCTGTGAAGCCTTTGGTTGACGCCGGTTGTGATACGATTATTGTGATTCATCTAGACCGATTACCCTATTTTTACAAAACCAAATATAAGGATATAACTTTCCATTCCATCAAATCGAAACATTCTTTAGGAAATCGATTGCGTTTTGAAGCAAACGAATCTGTCATACGGTATAACCTTGGTTACGAAGATATGCGTCAATATCTCGAAGAAAATCAAATCCTATAAAAGAAAAACCACTCTTCCTTTGTACTATTTAGGCAAAGGAGGAGTTTTTTTATGAAAAAATTAGTAGTAGCAGTTTTATTGAG
>QKCT01000015.1 GCA_003245625.1 Bacillota bacterium
CCGACTGCTGTATTGAATCCATATCCGCTCAAGACTTTTTTCAAATTATGGAATACTTCAGCACCCATGCGCAATGCTTCTTTGAAGGTTGGTGCACCAACAGGCATAATCATGAATTCTTGGAAATCCACGTTGTTGTCTGCGTGGCTACCACCATTGATGATGTTCATCATTGGTGTTGGTAATTGTTTCGCGTTGAACCCACCCAAGTACAAGTATAGTGGTAAACCAACATAATCAGCAGCTGCTTTTGCACATGCTAAGGATACTCCTAAGATTGCATTCGCACCTAAATTTGATTTGTTCGGTGTACCGTCAAGATCGATCATGATCTTGTCGATTGCTGTTTGGAAAGTAACGTCATAACCGATTAGGTTTGGAGCGATGATTTCGTTCACGTTCTTAACGGCTTTTGTAACACCTTTTCCTAAATAGCGTTTTTTGTCTCCATCTCTTAATTCGATGGCTTCGTGTTCTCCGGTAGATGCTCCACTTGGAACAATCGCTCTACCAAAAGCGCCTGATTCCGTGAAAACTTCTACTTCAATGGTTGGATTTCCGCGAGAGTCTAATACTTCTCTTGCAAAAATATTACTAATATTTGGCATAATATACCTCTCCTTTAAAATATATTTAAACTTTTTTTATTGTCAATATGTCAGCTTTACGCCGATATATGTTCCGACCCCAAGAACTAAAACTTCTAAATACAGCCAGAAGTTTAATGTAAAAGCGGATGTGATAAGTGAGATTCCAATTTGTTGTAGAATATACAAATAAGCATAAGGATCATATAAAATCGAATAATCACTATAATAAATTGCATTGTCATAAACATAAGGAAATACAAAAATCAATACTCCTTGTATGACTAGAAAAATACCAGTAAATACAATGTAGACAATATGTGGGAATTGATATTGTTTTCTAACAGTCTTACCAATATACATGCTCGCTACAAAAAATAAAAGCATGAAAAAGGATAATCCGGTAAACGATTCTATATAGTAGTCAACCAATCCCATTAAAACTCCCAAAAGGGTGGAAATCACTCCACCATATAGTATAACAAAAATTAGGTCTTTTGGATGAATTTCTTTTAATTTCTTGTCAAATTTATTCAATCAAAGATACTCCTGTCATTTCTTCTGGTTGGTCTAATTCAAGCAATTTTAACATCGTTGGAGCGATATCTCCAAGGTTTCCACCGTTTTGTCTCAAGGTAACTTCTTTGTCAGTTACAATAAACGGAACCGGATTGGTTGTATGTGCTGTAAAGACTTTGTTGTCATCGGTTAACATCTTTTCACAGTTACCGTGATCCGCTGTTACCAAACATACACCACCCATTGATAACACTTTATCAACGACTTTTCCAACACATTCATCTACAGTTTCAACTGCTTTGATTGCTGCTGGAATCACACCAGTATGACCGACCATATCACCATTTGCATAGTTCAGAATGATGACATCATGAACATTAGAATCGAGTTCTTTCATCAATGCATCGGTAATCAAATATGCACTCATCTCTGGTTGCAAATCATAGGTAGGAACTTTTGGACTGTGGATCAAAACACGTTTTGCATTTTTGATATCTTTATCGACACCACCGTCGAAGAAGAAAGTCACATGAGCATATTTTTCTGTTTCGGCAATTCTTAATTGATGCAATCCTTTATCGGATACATAATCACCAAACATGTTGGTTAAGTCATTCAAACCAAACGCCAAATCACCTTTTACGGAATCCGCATATTTCATAGTGGATACGAAAGTAATATTCGTTGGTCCACCTTCGGTGTTGAGTTTTCCTTCCAATGCTTTTGGATTGGAATAAGCGGTAGAGATTTGGATGGCACGATCAGGACGGAAGTTCATGAAAATGATGGAATCGTTTGATTCGATTAATCCATTCTTATCAACCACAAACGGCAATACAAATTCATCCGTTACACCATTTGCATAAGATTCTTCTACTCCAAGTGCAGCATCTTCTTTCAAAGGCGCTTTTCCAAAGGTCATGGAATCATAAGCTTTTTGAATCCGATCCCAGTTTTTGTCACGATCCATCGCATAATAGCGTCCAGACACGGTTGCGACTTTACCGAAATTGATTTCAGCCATATAGCTTTCCAAATCACGGATAAATCCTGCTCCAGTCGTAGGTCCAACATCGCGTCCATCTAAGAAAGCATGAACATAACAAGTTTCCACACCGACATCTTTTGCGGTTTTCAACATTGCTTTGATATGAGTGATGTGGGAGTGAACTCCACCATCCGATAACAAACCAAATAAATGCAATTTGGAATCGTTATTACGAGCGTTTTTAAAGGCGTGCAAATAAGCCGGGTTGGTCGAAAATTGACCTTCTCGGACTGCTTTATTGATACGAGTCAATGATTGGTATACAACACGACCAGCACCGATATTCATATGTCCAACTTCGGAATTCCCCATCTGTCCTTCTGGTAAGCCAACAGCTTCTCCAGACGCTTCGATTTGGATATTCGGATATTCTTGGAACAAACGATCTAAATTAGGATGTTTGGCTAGATCATAGGCGTTACCCATGTAGTGTTTTCCAATGCCAACACCATCCATAATGATTAATACAACAGGTTTTTTCATAGTATCACCTCACCTATGTTATTATACTATAATAAACGGTTATTTCAAAGAATAATGATTTGACTGTAAACACTTACACATTTCAAAATACCCCTATTAAACTAGGGTAAATTTGATATAATGAGAATGAGGTGGTACTATGGCACAGACCAAGTTGGAAAAACTGGCGGGTATACTGAAAAGAAAGATCGATCAAGGGAATATCAATTATGTTATTCCTGACCTATGGAACGCATGGAACTATAATGGTCCGGAAATGCGTCGTATTCCAAGTCAGGAATTGTTGGTAAATCCTTATCGTTTTTATTCTACCCTGATTGACGAATATATTCTTCCAAACAAACAAGCGAGAAAAAACTATTCTAACTCGCTTTCAACCATAACAAACAGAACAATCCAAGACAACGAACAAGGTGGGGATTGGGTACGGAAATCCGTCCTGTATTCGACCATGATTCGTACCAGCAGTGCTTGGGATCACGATCGTTCGTTCTCCTTGGATTTATCCAATTTTGACACAATGAAAGAAACCGGAACCTTTGTCAAGACCTTGGCATTGCTTCCGCTATTACAGAAAATGGGTGTAGATACGTTGTATTTGCTTCCTATTTCTAGATTCTCTCTAAAAGATAAAAAGGGAGAACTTGGTTCTCCTTATGGTGTCGCGAACTTCTTCGATTTGGATCCAAATCTAAAAGACAATATGACTGGAAAAGCAATGAGTTTGGAAGAAGAATTCCAAGCCTTAGTAGAAGCATGCCATATGCTTGGTATGAGAGTCGTGATCGATATCATCCCTCGTACCAATTCCGTTGAGAATGATTTGATCAAAGAGCACCCTGATTGGTTCTATTGGATCAAAGCATCTGAAGCATCTTCTTACCGAGTTCCTTACGTAGATGGAATTTCAAGTACGGTTTCACCGAACCCAGAGTACATGGACAAAGTATATGAATCCGAAGATGTCATTCGACACATCAAAATGTTCCAATTAAATCCAAAGGATCAAAATCCAGTACAATTCGAAAAATTAAAAGAACAAAACGGTAGTTTCACCGAATTAATCGAAAAAGAATTTGATTTAAAAATCGCTCCGGCATTTTCCGATCATATCAATGATACACAACCACCTTGGACAGACGTGACTTTCTTTAGAATGTTTATGGATCATCCAAAAGACAACATAAAATACTTAAAAAACAAAAAAGCAAATCCATACATCCTCTTTGATACCATCAAAGCCAATCTCTTTCCAGGAAATGTTCCGAACCAAGAACTATGGGATCTCTTGGCTAGCATCATTCCATACTATCAAACCCTCTATGGAATCGATGGAGCGAGAATTGATATGGGGCACGCTTTACCGAAGACATTACTACAGATGATTATCGAAGAAGCGAGAAAGAACGATCCTGATTTCGCCTTTATCGCGGAAGAACTGAATCCAGATAATGCTTCCAAAGCAAAGGAATTCGGATACAATATCATTATCGGAAACGGATTCTGGATGGAACCAAGAATCTGGGAAAAGAAATTCCATAAATTCGTTTATGGAGCGAAAGACATCGCCTTACCGATGTTTGCCTGTGCCGAGACACATGACACAGCCAGAATCGCAGGAAGAGACGGAGGACAAAACCTCGGACGTCTGACAACGACATTCAATATGTTATTACCAAACTTGGTACCGTTTATCAACTCCGGCCAAGAAGTCTATGAAACACAACCGATGAATACTGGGATTGATTGCACCAACGCGGATAAATTTAAATTGCCTCAAGATGATTTGTTCTACGGAAAATTAGCATTATTCGATAAATATGCAATCCATTACCTCAATCCAAATCGTTGGGAAGTAGCGGATCACCTAGATGGAATCAAAAAGATTCGAAATGCTTGGTTAGATCAAATCACCAATTTAGATTGCTATATCCCTCTTTACTTCAACGAGTTCGATACACCAGCAATTGGAGTTTCCTATTTCAATAAGAAAACCGGAAAATGCTTATTGGTTGTCGCAAATACCAATTGCTACAACGATATTCAATGCAATGCTTCCATTTTCAAATTACGAGAAGCCACTGGAAACAAAGACCATGTCGGGAGATTATTATATTCTACCTATGAGTTTGGTCGAGATTATCACGATTTCACTCCGGATGACCGCATCTATTTCCAACTCGGCGCTGGAGAAGTTAAAGTTATTGAATTCTAATCCAATTATCAAAGTCTGTAACAATGTTACAGGCTTTTTTTATATAAAAAAAAGTAGCCTAGGCTACTTTTAAGACAATTTTGGTTTTAGTATTCGATATAGTTGAAGCAATAATACAATGTATAAGAATGCTTCTACTGGGAACTTCGCAATTCGCAGAGGTAACTGCGGCAAATACGGAATGAAATACAAGTTGGATACCCATAATGGTGTTAAGAAAATCGTGACTGTTATATGCACAAGCAAGAAGGAAAATATGAGTTTATGGTTTTCTTCAGATTCTTTGCGTTTCCAAATCACAAATGCCAGTAACAACAACGATACTATCAAAGCAATTGATACGATAACATATCGCATTGCATCGGAGAAATTGATGTTGGAGCTGATCGCTTCAATATCAAACAGCAAGATGATACTACTAAGAGATAAGATGGAAGCGAAGACGATATTGATTGTAGAGAATAGTGGAAACTTTGTCGGTTTGATTTTGATAATCAATCCCGGTATAACCCCATATAGTACCGCATTAAACGTGAATCCAAGATAAAACGGTCCCGTATTGACTCCCCATATCATATATCCAAGGATATCAAAGACAATCGCTGCAAAAAAACCGAATCCTGGTCCAAACAACAAACTCACTAATAGTATCGGTAGTAACCCGATACCAAATTTGATGATGGTAGTAGACGGTGGAAAATAGATGGATACAAATTGATTTAAAATAATTCCGATCGCTACCATCAAACCGGTAAAGATCAGATTTCTTAGATTTTTATTACGCATGGGATTCCCTCAGGCAAAAATCGATTGGCTCCTGTTTGGTTGACACCAAAAATGCATTGATTTTTGAAAATGGTTTGGCACCGAAAAACCCACGATACGCCGACAATGGCGATGGATGGACGTTTTCAATGATGAGATGTTTTGGATTGGTGATCAATACTTTCTTACTACGAGCAAAAGATCCCCAAAGCACAAATACTACCGGAGAATCTTTTTCATTCAACAGAGAAATTACATGATCGGTAAATGTTGTCCAACCAAAATCCTTGTGAGATAACGGTTGGTTTTGACGGACCGACAGCATTGCATTTAGCAACAAAACTCCTTGTGTTCCCCATTTTGTAAGATCACCGGATTTCGGAATGTCACATCCGATATCGGATTTCAATTCGTGGAAGATATTGACAAGAGATGGTGGTAAATCAATTCCTTGCGGTACAGAGAATGCCAGTCCCATCGCTTGATTTGGATTATGGTATGGATCCT
>QKCT01000089.1 GCA_003245625.1 Bacillota bacterium
AGTAAAGTATTTGGATTATTGACAGACCCAAGATAACTGGCTTGATTATCACCAATGGCGATACACACTGGTATATTCTGATACTTTCCTAAAATAGAAGGATTTGATTGGTTTTTAGGTAATAGGTTTTGGTCCATGCCAAGTTTTTTAAGGTTTTTGTAATCCCAATCTTTTGACTTTGAATGATAGAAACCAAAACTTTGACTGTTGGATAGATGCATGATTGGACAGTTTTGTCCTGCTAAATGCATCGCAACATAATCATGAATAGTACATATTTGGGTCGCTTGGCGAGGAACTCGGTCATGCCACACATTATCCATATGGGTCGCTAAACCATATCCAACAGGAATAAATTCGCCGGTAATCTGGGCGATTTTAGTGACAGTGTTCAACCCGTTCTCGATTTTTTCGGAACGCCTATCTTGCCAAGTCGCTAGTGGAGAAACAGAAAACCCTTTATCATCCACATATAAAATTCCATGCATTTGGCCAGAGATGCCAATACTTGCAAAATGTGTTGCTTCATGTTTTTCAACCAAATGTTTGCACATTTTTTCGCAAATAGATAGGATCTTTTCTGGATCTTGTAAATGTTCAAATGGTAAACCTTTTATCGTCGTATTATTCCATTCTGATACACTATCGATGACGGTTCCATTCTGATTATCAATCACGATTGCGCAGATTTTTGTTGTTCCAATATCAAGACCTAATGTCAAATGTTTAAGAGTACTCATAATAACGATGTCGAATTCGCATCAAGGCGAATAATAATATCCTGCTGTATTTGCGGAGATAAATCGAGAAAATTAACGAATGTTCCATGAATCCGCATGATATAAATTCCACTTGGTGCATATACATTAGGCTCCGCTAGCACTTTGCGCAGAATGTCAGCGGTTGTTATGTTAAAGTATACATAAAATGGAGAAGTGTTATTATTTTTCGGATTAAAGAAAATAGTGTTGATAATTTTATCTCTAAATTCTATCCCTTTGTCCTCTAATGTTTTGGCTTTGAAGTTTTTGGGATCGACACCAATATGAGATGCATATCCACCATTAAAACTGTTGAAAGGTAATTTAAATGTAGATAATAATCGGAAACCAAGTCCATTTTGGGCTTCACCGTAAAGTGGATCAACTCCATACCCTAGCATGTCTCTTGCACTTCTTCCATCGCAACTCGCACCTACCCAATAACCGTATAATAAATGGGTTGTTGGACTACTGAAGTCGGGACGATAAGGGTTTCCTAAATCATTCGTTTTACTCGCGATAATTTCGCTGACACGAGTAGCTACATTCCATGCTTCCATATCAACGGAATGAATGTTATTTCCATATTTCGGAAGGGATTTCAGATAATTTCGTAATTCTTCATATCCTTTCCAATCAGCTTGTAAAGCTGGCAATAAGTCTTGGATATACTCTGGTTTATCTTGGAGCAAAGAATCAATTGCGACAAATGAATCCGCTATGACAGATAACCCATGAATCAAACAACCACTACCATTGTATTTGGTTCCTTGATGTTTGGTATCTCTTTGATCATATCCACTTTCGATACCTCCTAAAAAGGAAGAGAGAAATGGAACTCTCAAATGGGACAATGCACGAGTGGCGCCATTCGCAGCCGAAACCATCAAATCCGCTTGTTTATTGACGTTTTCATAAAAGAGGTCGCGGATGTTTTCCAATACTTCTTTCGTTGTTCTAGAAGGAGTATCTAATAACTGCTTACCACTTAAAAGAGATTTTCCTTGATTTAAAGTGAGTTCTAATACTTTCGGTAAATTTAACCAACTATTGGTTGTGTTTCCGTTGTCTTTTCCCATAATCAATGGTTCTTGACAACCTGCCACACTATAATCCGGGATATCTAACGTTTCAAAACCTTTGGTTTCTAGGATAGAAAACAAACCATCATCGTTAAACAAAGATGGAGTTAATACCCCCGGAGTAAACCAGAATTTTCCCAATTCGCGATACATTCTTTCCGGTGTATTTTTATGAATCTTCAAAGATAAAATCGGTTGTGGTAGATTCATAATGAAATAGGCATCCAACAGTGCATAAGTGGTGACACTGGATAAATCATTTCCATGAATATCTTTTCCACCGACAATCAAATTTTGCGAAATCGCCCAGGATCTGTCCCCCACGTTAAAAAATACTAAAAGATGGGACAAATAAGCCGTGGTGAGTTCAGATGATAAATTCTCTTTCAAACGATATGGTTCAAAGATGCGATCTGCATTTCCAACTGAGAATGCAAATGGGTTTGGGGCTTGTTCGATACACATTGTTTGCCAAAGAAGAATGAAGGATTGTATCGCCTCATATAACGTCTCTGCTCCTTGAACTGGAACTTTAGCCAATGTATCGATCATTCGTTGTAATTCTTCTTTGCGTTCTGGATTCGCAGTTTCCTGTTGTTGAATTGCTATATCTTGATATCGCTGGGCAAAAACTTCCACTGCATCGAGGGAATGTTTCATACCACGGTAATTGCTTATTTTTACAGGATTTTGTTCCTTGGATATTTGGAAATCAAGCATTTCCTTGATTCCTTTGGTTCCATGTTCCAAAACCAAACGAAAATCAGGAATTAAATGTCCTGTTACTTGCTCAATAAAGAATGTTACTTCTGATGTTTCTCTCTCTACACTGGAATATACTTTTGTTAGTTCTTGGACATATTCTGTATTTCGAGTTTTTTCTCGCATAAGGTCGATCCGTTCTTGTGTTATATCGCCTTTTGGTTCTATGTCACCATATACAGCGGTAGGATCGCAATACCCTTCAAATCCCTCTAATTGAAACGAAGGATTTATCAATGCGTAACTTCTAGCAAAAGCATCTCGCTGTGTTCCAACAAAAATGTTGTTTTCGCTGATGGACAATGGTAATTCTTTGGCGATTTTCACTAGAACGGCCGCCGCTCTTTCTTCCATTGGTAAATCGTGATAGATCGTATTATAATGAGCTTCGATTTCTCGAGATAAAAACCAACCATTTAAATAGTTGATCTCACGTTCTTCTTTAAATAATTCTTTTGCTTTTTCAATCAATGTATTGGCTATCATTTTGTTATCCATATTATGTTCCTTATGTATTGATAAGTTGCACTCCTGCTTCTAGTAATATTTGAGTAAAATCTTCTAATGCTTTCTCTGAAACAAAACCACCTTCAATTGTATATTCCAATCCGAGTAGTTTGTATTTGGATTTGCCATATTCATGATAGGGTAATAATTCAACAGGAAATGGAAATTGAGATAAGAGGTTCGCAAATCCTATTGCATCCTTTTTTGATGCGTTGAAACCGTTAATCAGCGGAACCCTGACTATAACATCAGGGTATTCCGCTTGGGCCGCTTTTAAGTTCCGTATAATTGTCTCATTCCCAGCCCCAATAACGTGTTTTGAAATTTCAGAATCATAATGTTTCAAATCAATAATTAATAAATTAAGATGTTCATATAACTCTGGCAACAAAGGATTGGTACCGTTGGTTTCAATAGCAGTATGGATTCCTGCTTTTTGGATTTGTGTCAAACAATAGCGAAGATCTTCCAATTGAATGGTTGATTCTCCACCGGTAAATGTCACTCCGCCTCCGTCAAACATCACTGCTTGTGCATCAATGCACATATCTACAATTTCATCGTTTGGTATCTCTTCCGACAACCCAAAATTTACAGGGATTCCTTCCGGATTCGAACACCAGGGACAATGCAAGTTGCATCCCTGCATATGAATGACTAAGCGATTTCCAGGGCCATCTTGACTATAATTGAAACCTTTTCTGAAAATCCTCATCAGATCACCGAACCTTTGTTGATTGTTTTTTAGGAAACGGTATTTACTGCTGTCTCCCAAGCTAATTCATATGTTACAGGTGTTTCATGGTTCACACAAATGATTGTGTCAGCCATTTCACTAGGGTTATTGTTATAATAATCAATTTGATCACTTGAAATATAAGTAACCAATTCATCAAATACTGTTATACCCCAACCTGAATTGCTATCATCTATTAATACAACATACATTTCTTGACCTAAATATGCGGAAAGGTCTGCTAAGAATGTTGTCATCGTTGCGAGGACACAGCCTTCTTCTACATGTGGGAAGTTTGTGTCACTAAATGCAGTATTATCATAAGAAGCAATCAACGTTCCATCGGCAAGATATACATTGACTGTTGCGCCATTACCTGCAACTTTATACATAATGTAGCCTGATCCGCCTAAAACGAAATTGGAGGAACGTAATGTATACATTGCGCTTTCAGGTAATCCGTATCCTTCATATTCTCCACCACTGAAGAAATAGGTTCCGGATTTATTGAACGATATTTGTTCTCCCCAGAATGTAGTAGCATCACTAATTGCTAGACTAGGATCACCAGTCGTATCGTTCGTGAATGTCAGTGTCCAGCCATCCAATGTACCTGTTTCAAAACCACCATTCAAAGCGATCATACTAATCGCTTCTTTCCATGGCAAATCATAAGTAACTGGCGTTTCATGGTTCACACAGATGATTGGGTCAGCCATTTCAGTTGGATTATCAAAATAGTATTGCATATCAGTTTCAGTAATATAAGTAATCAATTCATCGAAGACAGTGATACCCCAACCTGAATCGCGATTATCAACCAATTCAATATACATCTCTTGACCAATGTATGGTGACAAGTCTGCATAGAATGTTGTCATTGTAGCTAAAATACATCCTTCCTCTACGTGAGGGAAGTTCGTATCGCTAAATGCCGTATTCATATAGGATGCGATTAGTGTTCCGTCTGCTAAGTAGACATTAACAATTGCGCCGTTACCAGCAAGTTTGAATGAGATATACCCTGAACCACTTAGTAAGAAATTAGAAGAACGCAATGTATATTTTGCACTTTCCGGTAATCCATATCCTTCATATTCTCCACCACTGAAGAAATAGGTTCCGGATTTATTGAACGAGATCTGTTCTCCCCAATAGGTTGTTGCATCACTAATTGCTAGACTAGGATCTCCTGTTGTTCCATCCGTAAATGTCAATGTCCATCCAGTCAAGTCTCCCGTTTCAAATCCACCGTTGTATACTTGATTCGATAAACCGGATACTGTTAACGTAAATGATTTTACTAGTTGGAATCCTTTACCGTCTGCGATCGTGTAAGTGACAAGATAGGTTCCTGCAGCAGATAAATCATAAGCGTTGAATGTTCCATCTGTTACCGCCGCATCATCATTATACTTCACTGAAATAATACTAATTGTCATCGGATAGTCATCTTGGTTGTAAGTTGTAATTCCTGTTAAATATGCAGTTAAGTCAACGGAATCAGATGCGTCTACTAAAGTATTTCCAGGAAGTCCGTCAACCAAATACAATTCTAAGTTTGCATAATGATTTTGGATTGCAGTGAAAAGACTTTCTGCTGCAGTTGCATTGACAGGCGTTCCCCAAGGAACATATGCAGCTGCGCATGCTTTATCTGCATTTAACAATGCTTGAGCTTGTGCTCTTGTTAAGTTAACTTTAAGGTCATCAAAACAGAAGAAACCAAAGTCACTATCTGCATTATCAACCACTTGAATACGAACAACACGTCCTGCATATGCACCAACTGGATAGTAATAAGTCAATAATGTTTGAGCTAAGTTTGGATCAGACCAATCATAGTTCGCAAACACTTCTAAAACTTCATTTGTATCGGCATCGATCAATGCTACATAAACAGATTCTGGGTTTTTCGCACCTCCTAATTTGAAGGATATATAAGTGTCAGCCAATACTTCAAATTTGGATGATGTCAATGTCAAAGTTCTGCTTTCAGGATTGGTTGAATAGACAAAGGTAGCTCCTGTTTGCAAGAATAATTGATAATAGTCGCCTTCTTCATTTGACCACTGACTTTGCCCACCCCAGTAAATTGTATCTGTGTTTAAGTCGGCTTCTGTAATTCCAGTCCATCCTGTAATACCATCTTCGAAGCTTCCATTGATTACATCGATTGG